>NZ_JBBMEI010000031.1:0-46434 GCF_040096655.1 Blautia intestinihominis
GTACAAAAGGTCAAAAAACGCCACAGATCTCCGCCCCGGAAACATCCAGCGAAAAATTCCCAGGACCCTGTAAAACAAAAACAGCCCTGCACCGGTTCCTGCCGCTATCAGAAACAGGAACGTCTCTCTTTCCATATAACTGCTCATTTTCAGCGAAACATCCGTTTCAGAAGTTTCTCGTCCTTCTTCGGGGTGTTTCTGGAAAGATAGATCAGGCTGTTTATTTTGCCCTCGATATCTGCCTCACCTTTTTCCAGGTTCAGTCGTTTAACATGAAGTCCTTCGCCTTTGATCTGGAGCTTCCCTTCCTCGGTCAGAAGAAGGATTTCCTGTTCATGAAAGGACTGGACATCCTGGACTCCCGAAATCATGCTTTTTTTCCTGTTTTCGAGGACCAGTCTGTGAGGCTGCCGTGCGGTGCTCTGTTCCATCTCTCTGCCTCCTGTCGTTCCATTTGATCCATTACATTTCAGTTTATGTAAAGATCAGGGCAGATAGACCGGGCATTATCTGCGATCAGAGATATTTATAAAGATTCTCCGCGTCTTCCTTGCGGACAGTATCCTTTACTTCCAGAACTTCTACTTTGACATTCTTGCCGCCGCCAAACTGGATCTCAATGGTATCGCCTGCCTTGACCTGTGCGGATGCTTTGGCAGGACGGTCATTGACAAGGACCCTTCCTGCGTCACATGCTTCGTTCGCCACGGTTCTTCTCTTGATCAGACGTGAGATCTTCAGATATTTGTCAAGTCTCATAAGTTTCTCCTTTAAATTCCGTTAAAAAATGGGGGAACTCATCGTTCCCCCAGCTTACGCTATAATTATTCGTTTACCAGATCTTTCAGAGCTTTTCCTGCTTTGAATTTCGGTGCTTTGGAAGCTGCGATCGTCATTGTCTCGCCAGTCTGAGGATTTCTTCCTTCTCTTGCTGCTCTTTCGCTTACTTCAAATGTACCAAAACCTACTAACTGGATTTTTCCACCTTTTTTTAATTCGGATGCCACAACGTCGGTGAAAGATTTTAAAACTGCCTCTACGTCTTTCTTGGAAAGGTTTGTTTCTTTCGCCATTGCTGCTACTAATTCTGTTTTATTCATGGTGTTTCCTCCTCTAAATAATCTCTTTCTTAATTTATTGCGTAATGCTTCCTGGCATATGCACGCTATTTACTATATATATACCTTTTGTGTCAAATTGTCAAGGCTTTTCCTGCCATTGGAGGCGGTCTCCTGTCGTTTTTTAAAAGAAAAAATCACTCTGATTTCTTCTGTCTTTCACGGGCTTTCAATTCATCCCAAGACAAAGACACTGCCTCTGCATCATCCGGTGAAAAAATCTTCGGATGACGGAATTTCATCTTGGATTCCACGCCCGAGATCACATCCTTGATCGTAAAAAGCCCTTCTTCCTCCGCGATCACACTGTGAAGTGCAACCTGGAACAGAACGTCTCCCAGTTCCTCGCAGAGATTCTGGCTGTCGCCCTCTGCATTCAGGTGATCGATCCCCTCGAGGACTTCCCCTGCTTCCTCCATAAGATATGGCTTTAGGCTTTCATGTGTCTGCACACTGTCCCACGGACATTTCTTCCGGAGTTCCCGGACAACTTCCATAAATCTGTCAAATTCCTGCATACGCCAGTTACCTGATTATTTCATGGAGTCAACCATATCCAGAACTGCCTTGCCCATGATGTCAGATTTCTCATCTGCATCTGCAAGGGAAGTTCCCTTAACGCCGTAGTAGAATTTAACCTTCGGCTCTGTTCCGGACGGACGAACGCATACCCATGCATCATCTGTCAGTTCATAGTACAGAACGTTGGAGTTCGGAAGTCCTGTAGGTTTCACTGCGCCTGTTGCCACATCTGTGATCGTGTCTGCCTTGTAGTCTCTTACAGCAACGACCTTGTGTCCTGCAAACTCTGCCGGCGGATTCTGACGCAGGGAGTTCATGATCTCCTGGATCTTCTGAAGCCCTTCGATTCCCTTCATGGTTACAGACTGGATCGCATCCTTGTAGTAACCAAACTGTTCGTACATCTCGATCATTGCATCCCAGAGAGTCTTGCCCTGAGTCTTGTAGTATGCAGCAGCTTCGCAGAGTGCCATTGTAGCTACGATCGCATCTTTGTCTCTTGCATATGTACCGATCAGGCAGCCGTAGCTCTCTTCAAATCCGAAGAGATAGCTTCCCTTGCCGCTCTGCTCGAATCCGAGGATCTGCTGTCCGATGAATTTGAATCCTGTCAGAACTTCGATCAGTTTTACGCCGTATCCTTTGGCGATCGCATCTGCCAGGTTTGTGGTAACGATGGTTTTGATCAGAGCGCCATCCTCCGGAAGACTTCCGTTGATCGCTTTCTTCTGGCTGATCTCATAGTTTGCAAGCAGGCAGCCTGACATGTTTCCTGTCAGATCGTGATATTCGCCGTTCTTGTCCTTGACACGTACACCAAGACGGTCTGCATCCGGGTCTGTTGCCAGAACGAGGTCTGCATCTACTTCTTTGGCAAGTTTCAGTCCAAGTTCGAATGCCTCTGCTGCTTCCGGGTTCGGATAGCTTACTGTCGGGAAATCTCCATCCGGCAGTTCCTGTTCTTTGACAACGTAAACGTTCTCAAATCCAAGTTCTTTGAGGATTCTTCTTGCCGGGATGTTTCCTGTACCGTGAAGAGGTGTGTAAACAACCTTGAGGTTCTTGCCCTCAGCCTTGATCGCATCCATGTGAAGAACCTGTTTCTTAAGTTCTGCCATGTAAGCATCGTCTACTTCTTTGCCGATCACCTGGAACAGACCTGCTTTTTCTGCTTCTGCCTTGTCTATAGTCTTAACAGTATTCCAGTCAGAAATGGATTTAACTTCTCCCATGATTCCGCTGTCATGAGGCGGTGTGATCTGTGCGCCATCTTCCCAGTATACCTTATATCCGTTGTATTCCGGCGGGTTATGGCTGGCTGTTACGTTGATACCTGCAACACATCCGAGGTGACGTACTGCAAAAGAAAGTTCCGGTGTCGGTCTCAGTGATTCAAAGATATATGCCTTGATTCCGTTTGCTGCAAGACAGAGAGCTGCTTCCTCGGCAAATTCCGGTGACATATGACGGGAATCATATGCGATCGCAACACCCTGTGATTTCTTGTCAACCTTTGCGATGTAGTTTGCAAGACCCTGAGTTGCTCTTCTTACTACATAGATGTTCATGCGGTTGGTTCCGGCTCCGATGATTCCACGGAGACCTGCGGTACCGAACTCCAGATCCATATAAAAACGTTCTTTGATCTCATTATCATCTTCTGCAATATTTTTTAATTCTTCCTTTGTCGCTTCATCAAAGTATGGGTTGGACAGCCACTGCTCATATACCTCTTTGTAATCCATACTGATATACCTCCCTGTTGATAGTATTTTCCAGTCTTTTTGTAAGACCATTGGTGCTTTATATTATACACCTCTTTGCGTAAAAAAGGAAGAGAAAACCGTACAGTTACAGTCAAATTTACCAATTTTTAACCTTGTTCCTGATAAAAAGCAATCAAAAAGGATAATTTTCGAGACATTTTGCTCCGAAGTTTTGCCAGGCTTCTTTCTGCCCTGTCAGCTTCTTTAACTTCTGCGTGTTTTTTTCTGAGATCCAGGCTTTGTTGTGGGAATAGTAATAGTTTGCCAGTTTCCAGTATTTTTCCGGATAAAGAAAGCGGATATGGATATTCTGCCATTCATCCTCCGAGATACTTTTTTCTTTGTGATAGGCACTGAGCATTTTCATTCCAAGCCGCACATCCCAGTTATATTTCTCAAGGATCTTTCGCATAAAACGGTACAGATCAGCCATCTGCACATCAAAGCCCCAGTGCTCAAAGCTGGTGACTGCAGTCTCTTTTCTGATCATAAGGACATTATGCTGGTTATACTCCCCGTGGCAGATCCAGCCGTTTTCTGTCACATCCTGTCGAAGTTTCGAATAGGCAGAATCTCGCAGAAGCCCCAGTGCCATGTCACCTTTTTCCAGATAATCCTCCACCGTCGCCAGATACAGTTTTTCGAACTGACAGGATGCCCCTTTTTTGCGGATAAATTTACGGATCTTTCGCAGTTCCTGATTATGTCTCTGATAGATATCTTCCAGTGAAGGTTCCATATAATCCTGAACCAGTGGAAGTTTCATATATTTATGCATCTGTGCCAGAGTCCGCACGCTCCGCAGGATATCCTCCTCCGACCTGGTATCGCACTCCCTTCCCTCATACCAGAACTGCAGTGTGTATGGGATATTATCACGGTCCCGGCTGACCAGATTTCCTTCTTTATTCGGAAGATAACGGTCAACCCGGCAGCCGGCAGCCGAAAGTCCCTCGAGAAGTTCCTGCTGCTTCTTAAGCTTCTTCTCCGTCCCCTTGAATTCTTTCAGGATAAAAAGCCCCTCCTCGCAGCGGCAGAGAAGCGCCCCCCGCGTGCGGGCTGTGGAGAGCACGGTCAGGCTGTACTGTTCCAGCGTACTGAGTCCATAATCATACAAATTAAAATCCCCCTCTTGTTTTTGTACCTTCTATCTTATGTACCCCTTCACGCAGAAATGCAAAAAAGACTGCCGCGGTACTGCTTCATGTGCAGCCGCAACAGCCTTAAGGATGTCAGATGAGTGACATTAATTTTTCTTTTGTATTATCCTCCGGAACATCCAGAACGTGCTCCAGAAGCCGGTTCAGGATCTCGCCAAGTTCCGGTCCCGGCTTGTATCCTGCCTGGATCAGATCTCTTCCGGTCACTGCCAGTGTCTTGAGGGAAACGCACTGATTCTGCTTCAACATTTCCTCATAGCAGGCTTTTACGCTCTCCTGCCGGGCAATCTTTTCATCACGGCGGTATTCGCTCTGTGCCAGCATATCTGCTTTCTGGACTTTAAGATATAATGGAAAAAGTTCCTCCCCGATCCTGTTCACAGCCCTTCTCACAGATTTCATCTGTCCCTCCGGTCTGTCGTCATGATAACGGATCAGATGGGAAACCTGCATGATCGTATCATTATCAAATTTCAGTCGGCGAAGGATCTGCTTCGACATCTCCTCACTTTTTACCGCATGCATTTTGAAATGATCCCGTCCGTTTTCGTCCGTGGTCTTCATAACCGGTTTCGCAATATCATGAAGCAGCATCGTCAGGCGCAGCACCTTGTCCGCCTCCACATAAAGAAGGCTGTGCAGGATATGCTCTCCAACGGTAAAGCAATGGTACGGGGTGTTCTGTTCCGTTTCCATGCAGCGGTCAAACTCCGGCAGAAATTCTTTCGTGATTCCTGTTTCATATGCCACACGGAGATAATCCGGATGCGGCGAGACAAGAAGCTTCACAAGTTCTGCCTGAATCCTCTCGGCACTGACATTCCGGAGATTCTGAGTCAGTCTGCTGATCCCCGCCTTCGTCTCTTCCTCGATCTCAAAACCAAGCTGTGCCGAAAAACGCACTGCCCTCATGATACGCAGTGCATCCTCATGAAAGCGCTCCAGCGGATCACCTACACAGCGGATGACCTTGTTCTGCATATCATCCATCCCGTGAAAAAGATCGACAATTCCCTCCTTCGGATGATATGCCATGGCATTGATCGTGAAATCTCTGCGTTTCAGATCCTCTTCCAGACTGGAAGTAAACGTCACCTGCTTCGGATGACGGCCATCTTCATATTCACCGTCCACACGGTAAGTTGTCACCTCATAACCTTCCTTATCCATCATTACCGTGACAGTACCGTGCTGAAGCCCGGTATCTATCGTGCGTGGAAATAATTCCTTGACCTGATATGGAGAGGCAGAAGTGGTGATATCCCAGTCGTTGGGGCAGCGTCCCAGAATAGAATCCCGGACACAGCCTCCGACTACATAAGCCTCATGACCATTTTCATTTAAAACCCGCAGAATTTCTTCTGCATCGGATGGAATCGTTAATTTCATATTAGTATGCTCTTCCCCAGTAAACCATCTTCTTCGCCGGTTTTCCACAGCATACGCAGACATCGCTCAGATGCTCCTGTTCAAACGGCATACATCTGGATGTTGCCTGAACATCTTCTTTGATCTTGTCCTCGCACTCGCGGTTTCCACACCACATAGCTTTGACAAAGCCCGGTTTGTTGTTGATGGTGTCTTTGAATTCTTCGTAGTTTGTTGCAACATAAGTGTGAGCATCGCGGTGTGCACGTGCGCGCTCCAGCATTTCCTTCTGCATAAGATCAAGAACTTCCTGAACTTTGGACGCAAGTTCTTCAAAGGAAACGACATATTTCTCTCTTGTATCACGACGGCAGATAACAGCCTGTCCGTTCTCGATATCCTTCGGTCCACATTCGATACGAACCGGAATTCCTCTCATTTCCTGCTCTGCGAATTTAAATCCCGGGCTTCTGTCGGTATCGTCTACTTTGACACGGATGCCAGCTGCCTTGAGTGCTGCAGACAGTTCATCTGCTTTCTCAAGAACGCCTTCTTTGCGCTGCTGGATCGGAATGATGACTGCCTGAGTCGGAGCGATTCTCGGAGGCAGGACAAGTCCGCTGTTGTCACCGTGAACCATGATGATCGCACCGATCATACGTGTTGTCATACCCCAGGATGTCTGGTGTACGTATTTCAGTGTATTGTCCTTGTCTGTGTACTGAATGCCGAATGCTCTGGCGAATCCGTCACCGAAGTTGTGGCTTGTACCGGACTGAAGTGCTTTACCGTCATGCATCAGGGACTCAATTGTGTAGGTAGCTACTGCACCTGCGAATTTTTCTTTGTCTGTCTTCTGACCTTTGATGACCGGGATAGCCAGAACTTCTTCGCAGAAATCAGCGTACAGGTTCAGCATCTGGATCGTTCTCTCCTCTGCTTCCTCTGCTGTTGCGTGTGCAGTATGACCTTCCTGCCATAAGAACTCTCTGGAGCGAAGGAACGGACGTGTTGTCTTCTCCCAGCGGACTACAGAGCACCACTGGTTGTATACCTTCGGCAGATCTCTGTGAGACTGGATATCTTTCTGATAGAAATCACAGAACAGAGTCTCAGAAGTCGGACGTACACAGAGACGCTCCTGAAGTTCGTTCAGTCCACCGTGTGTTACCCATGCTACTTCCGGTGCAAAACCCTCTACGTGGTCTTTCTCTTTCTGAAGAAGAGATTCCGGAATGAACATCGGCATGTATACGTTCTGTACACCTGTCTCTTTGAATCTACGGTCAAGTTCGTGCTGGATGTTTTCCCAGATCGCATAACCTGCCGGTTTGATCGCCATGCATCCTTTTACGCTTGTGTAACCGCACAGCTCTGCTTTTTTTACAACGTCAGTATACCACTGTGCGAAATCTTCTTCCATGGAAGTGATAGCTTCTACTAATTTCTTTGCCATGATTTTCTCCTTTTCTGTAAATGATTTTATATCAGATCAGAGGCTTCTGTGTATAAAAAAAGTCCTCTGATCCCGGTAAAGGGACCGAAGGACTTCGGCGGTACCACCCTAATTAGCAACTCCTGTATGCCAGAAAAAAATTGCTCTCTCAAGCTCCCTTAACGCTGGATCTACGCTGCACTTCACTTGTACAGAGCTCCGAGGCCGGTTCCACGATTCGCGCACAGAATCCTCACACCATATGGATTCCTCTCTGAGATTGCTCCTCATGTACTATTCTCTTCATCGCCGTTATCTTATTTATGCCAGAAAACTTCTGCATATTTGATATTTATTCTATTCGAAATATCTGGTGATGTCAAGAGTGATTTTACCTCACTCAACTGTAAAAGCACTCTCTCTGATCTGTTTTTTCTCAAACTGGTTATTATACTGCAGAATCTGATATTCGTTCAAAAGGGTCTGGTATTTCTCCGGAAGATCGTCCATAGTATACCAGTTTCCGTCTTTATCACACACTGCACCCACTCCGATGATCGGAAGTTCCTCTTTCAGATTAGCAAGGAACTGTTCATATTCCGTAAGCTGAACACCCGCTTTTTCGAGCATGCTGGATCCGAGGTAATTGCAGCTGATATCCTCTTCTTTTGTCTCAGACGGGTAATTTGTCCATATGATATATGGTGTAGTGTAAGTTATCTGAGATTCTATAGTTTCCAGACTGCTTTTCTTTTTGCCAAGGAGCTGTTCAAAAAAGCCATCCTCAAGCTGCGGCCAGTGATCTCCGAACATGACGATCATTGTTGGTTCGTCAACTTTTTCAAAATATGTGAGAAGATCCTTAAACGCGAGATCCGACTGTCTTGCAAGTGACAGATAAGTTTCTGCATACGGATATTCTTCATCATAATTTAATTTGACATCCGGTTCATAGTCTTCTCCATTTGTAGTTTCATCATAACCGCCATGGTTCTGCATCGTCACACAGAATGTAAAAAGCTTCTGATCCTCTTCTTTATCCTCATACATCTTAATTATTTTGTCATAGACAGTCGCATCACTGTAATAATGTTTACGGACTCTGTCACAAAATTCATCGCCCCAGTTCTCTATACTCAGGAATTCATCAAATCCCATTCTCACATACACCTTAGAGCGATTCCAGTTGGATGCATTGTTCGGATGCATTGCTACAGGTTCATAGTCCTGTGACCCCAGGATATCTGCCAGACCATACTCCGGATCCCTGACATAAAGTTCATATGGCTGGCAGGCTGCCGGGAAAAACTGAATACTGTTTCCTGTCAGAGCCTCATATTCGGATCTCGCTGTTCCACCTCCAAATGTCGGTACATGCAGCTTACCATACGTCACATTCTTATTCAGGCTGTGAATAAATGGCAGAATTTCTGTATCCGTCTGAAGGTCACCTGTACTTTCAAAATCCGCAAGACTTTCATTCATGATCATGATAATATTCTGCGGAACAGTCTGGTTTCCTGCAGCTGTTTTCTTCTCTTCGGAAGTTTCTTTCTCATTTTCTGCCAGGATTTCATCTACTTTCTGCTGTGAATAACCATCTGGCTTTTCAACACTGATGTACCGCGCCTCAAGTAAAAGTGTGTATAAATACCCTTTCTGAGTATAGTCTTTGTTAACATTCCAGAGATTAACTCCCTGTGCATTCTTGAGAAGTGGAAGTGCCTGCACTGCTACAATAAAAAGTATTACCAGACTTCCCATACGGCAGATCAGATTTTTCCTGCTCTTTTTTCCAAGTTCCAGTTTCTGGAATACAAACTGGAAGATAAGGAATGCCGCCTCAAAAAACAGTATTATTTTGAGATGCCGCGGTACCGTGAAACTGTAATTTCCCATTACATCCGCTGCTGTTCCCATTCCCAGAACGTCCAGCAGCATAAATGCCTGCCCACGGAACATAACGACATAATAATTTACCAGTGTAATTACAGTCAGCAGTACTCCATATACCAGTACTGCCCATCGAATCTTCCGAAAGATGAGGATCAGTACAAAAAGCACTGCTATATAGATCCACATATTTTTTATGACATAATCTACCGGAATTTCTGTCAGTGATTTTACAACATTTCTGAACATTATATGTCCCAGTTGTTTCTGACCGCTCAGCCAGGTGATCATCTGCACAGCACAAAACATAACTACCGGTGATGCCACCAGCAGTAAAACACTTATAATATATCCGGGCAGGGAAGTTCTGCTTCCGGACTTAGCCTGTATGCTCTCTTTTTCTTCTTTCAAAATTTTCTCCTGTTCAGACAGTCAGATTGATCTCTCTGCCTGTCCGTTTGTATTTATAGTAACGTACTCCTGCCGCATCCAGCATTCGCTTGGACGCGATCACAGATGGTGTATTCTCGTATTTGTCACAGTCATAAACGATCGTCTTGATACCGGACTGAATGATTGCCTTGGCACATTCATTACACGGGAACAGGGAAACGTAAAGTTTCGCCCCTTCCAGGCTTCCGCCTCTGTAATTCAGAATCGCATTCAATTCGCTGTGCGTAACATACAGATACTTCGTATCCAGTGGTTCACCTTCCCTTGCCCACGGAAACTCATCATCAGAACAGCCCTTCGGAAATCCATTATAACCCATTGAAAGAATCTTGTTATCCTCACTTACGATGCAGGCCCCCACCTGAGAATTTGGATCCTTCGACCGCATGCCTGAAAGCATTGCCACACCCATAAAATATTCATCCCAGGAAATATAGCCTTTTCTTTTTTGATTATACATCTTCTGTAAAAACCTCCCCCGCAAATTTTGTTATTGCTGACAATAGCCAAATTTTACCGGCTTCCTGATATTCCAGAAAGCCGGCAGTAATTTTTTGTATATTTTATGATTGCGATTTATACTTCCGGATTCACATCCACGATATCTGTATCTTCTTCCATCTGTTTGATCCTGCGGATATGACGTTCCTCCTCAGAAAACGGAGTGTTCAGGAAAGTATCTACGATCTTGACCGCAAGTCCCGGGCCTACAACTCTTCCACCCATTGCAAGGATGTTTGCATTATTGTGAAGTCTTGTTGCCTCTGCACTGAAGCAGTCAGAACACAGTGCTGCACGGATTCCCTTGAATTTATTTGCTGTGATGGAAATACCGATTCCGGTTCCACAGATAAGGATTCCCTTATCACAGTCACCACTCTGGACAGCGATTGCCACTCGCTTTGCATAGATTGGATAATCTGTAGATTCCAGACTGTCACATCCGAAATCTGTATATTCCAGATTATGCTCCTCCAGATATTTGATGATCTCCTGTTTCAGTTCGTAGCCGCCATGGTCACATCCTAATGCTATCATTTCTCTTCCTCCTGTGTCTTGATAATTTTGTGTCCGGCCGCCTTGAGAAGCCGGTTCATGATTGCCTGACCCATCCTTGGTGTATAGAAAGCTTCTGAATAGATCACATTGACCTGCGCCTCATCAAAATCTCTCAGTACCCCATAAAGATGGTGTGCAATCGTCTCTTCTTCTTCTCTGCTGCCTATGCTTAAAACCAGTCCGTCTGCGTACTGATCTTTCGTCTCGTCTGTCGCGATAATTCCTGTCTTCAGCCCGGTTGATGCCGCTTCACGGGTCAGACGGTTGATGCAGGCGATCACCTCATCCTGCGGTCCTTCTACAATGGACAGATCTGCCTTCGGTGCATAATGCCGATACTTCATTCCGGGTGCTTTCGGATGTACACTGCTGTCAGTGATCAGAAGACCTCTGTCCATACGGACATCCCCCAGTGTATCCTTAAGCATCTCAAGCGAAATATAGCCAGGTCTTAAGACTACCGGTACATCCTCGGTGAAATCAACGATCGTAGATTCCAGACCGATACCGACCTGTCCCCCGTCAATAATCATCTCAATCGCATCACCCAGGTCCTCCTCGACATGCTCTGCCATCGTAGGACTCGGTCTGCCTGAAGTATTCGCGCTCGGTGCTGCCACAAAACCACCGGCAGCTTTAATCAGTTCCTGTGCAATACGGTCGCTCGGGAAACGTACTGCCACACTATCAAGCCCTCCCGTAGTCTCCTTCGGCACAATATCTGCTTTTGGCAGGATCATGGTCAACGGTCCCGGCCAGTATTTCTCTGCAAGGATACGTGCGCCCTTAGGAATCTCTGTCGTGATTTTTGCCAGATCGTCGATGTCTGCGATATGCACGATCAGCGGATTATCGGAAGGTCTGCCCTTCGCCGCATAAATCTTCATGGATGCTTTCGGATCCAGGGCGTTGCCGCCAAGTCCGTAAACTGTTTCCGTAGGAAAAGCGACAAGACCGCCCTCCTTTAATATCTTTCCTGCTTTTTGTATGGCTTCCATATCCAGATGCTCTGCATCCATTGCCACAACTTCCGCTTTCATTTCTGTATGTCCTCTCATTCTGTTTCGTTACTGTCCACTCCGTTCAGTTTTACTGAAGGATGTAGATTTTTCCATAATTTTCTCATGTGCTCTATTATAGTAGATTTCTGTGAAATGTACAACAGGCGATTTTGACGCATAATCATCTGATTTATAGGGTTATTTCTCAATCTTCACAATATAGGTCTCATAATCCGGATCCTGATATACGATCTCACCAAGGCTTTCCAGCCCTGCATTATTAAGGTTCTCGCCATATTTTTCTCTCTCACAGGAGCCTACAAAGATATAGGAAATATCATATTTCTCAATCAGCTCCTGAACTCTCGCAGTGTCTGTCGAAGTGTAGATAGTCTCGATTTCGCCGGATTTCTCATTCAGGTCAGCTACGTCATTTCGCCACAGCCATTCATGTACATACCATCCCATGACTGTCGGAAGACCGGTCATAGCGGAAACTCGTTCGTATTCAGAATAGCTGTCGCCGTTTGCCTCCAGCGCTACCGGGGAACCTTCGATGTTTTCTTTGAGCCATTTGATCGCACCGACATCCTCAACATAATCTGTCTCCAGGAAAGCCGTCGCATTCAGTCCTTTATACTGGGATGGATCCAAAACCTGTCCAAACCAGGAATTTACGCTTCTTCCAAAATATCCGCAGGTCCACAGAAGAAGAACCAGCCCGATCGCTGCGATCGCTTTGAGAATCTTTTTGCGATTCACGATCAGCAGGCGGAAAATCACGTATGCCATCGTCATTCCAAACATGATATACGCCTGATAAGTCAGCTTGAACATGGTGTTCGCACGGGCATTTCCGTTCTCATAAATATCACGGACATAAACCAGTTCCGGGATCGCCACAAGTCCGATCGCACACAGTCCCATAATTACCGCAAACAGGTCCGGCGTGCGGACTGCTTTCATCAGCCGGTACAGAGATTTATGCTCCAGTCCTTTGAGTTTCTCCACGATCAGCGAAATTACAAATACAAGCGTCAGAACTGTCGGAAGTCCCCACAGGATCAGAAGCTGGTGTGGAAGGGAGTGATTCTGTGCCAGTCTCACGCCCTGCACCATTGTTGTAAACTGTAAAGTAAACGGCAGGATGATCACTGTCGCAATGGCAAAGATCTCGACTGCCTGTGCTGCTGTCACTGCAGCGATCCGCCTGATATCACCCTTAAGGCAGATAATATTCATAAACAGAACCGTTCCGCCGGTCACAACATAATAGATAACGAAATCCCAGTAGTTTGTCCAGTGGAACATTCCAAGGAGCATTGCCGCTGCAAGGATCTGCGGCATCAGAAGCTGCTTCATCCAGAATTTCTTCCGGCCCTGTTTTTCCACAGACGGTGTCGTATTCCGTACTTTCTTCATCCATGCATACAGAAGTCCCAGAAGAAGCAGGACAAACATAATATTTACCACATGTGCATGGAGATCTCCTAATACAAATGAATAGCACGGAAATTCATGGATCGTCTTATCCGGCACATCCGGATTAAATCCAATATAGCGTGTCGCATCCGGAAACCAGTAGCTGCTCACTTCCTCGCCCTTTAATTTCTGGATCAGCGGAATAATCTGTGCATAGACAACATAATGCATATTTCCTGCAATGGAAACTGCCAGACCTGCAAGGAAGCCTGTGATGGACGGAAGATTCTTCTTCCATCCTGAAACTCTGCCCTGCATGTCCAGAGTCATCTGGTGTACCAGCGAAAACGGAAGTACAAAAGCAAACGCTGCCACAAAAGTACGCATCAGATTGTATGTGAGTTCTACTTTCGTTCCGGAAAGCTTCGTCAGAAATACGGCGAAATACTGACCGCCATAATAATAGTTGATCTTGCCCTGGGAATACCAGAGATCGGTTGCCGGAAGTGTCTTGCTTCGCATCATGGCTTCCATGAAACCATAGTCCATAAATTTCTCTGTCCCGTGTGCTGCCGGATGAAATCCTGCCAGATAGGTCCACAGAAGAAATACGGCAAAAAACAGAATCTCCTCTGCATAAACAAGATCCAGATTTTCGATCGGCAGGCAGTCATATCCCTGTCTCCGCTGTCTTTCATACAGAAAAATGCAGACAACGCCAAATGCCGCCGTAATTCCCACACAGGTAACAGTCGTGAATTTCAGTATTCTGACGGATACCAGAAACCATGTCAGGAATCCTGTGATCGTGATGGAAACAACCTTTGAAAACATCCATCCCTTATCCGCAAATCCCCGGAACAGCCGTCCTGTAACCGCCATTCCCACAATCCCCAGTACTCCTGCAAGCAGATACCAGGTCCAGAATGTCCACACATCTCCTTTGAGAAGGAACGCAGACAGCGCCACAAGAAAGACTGCCGGTATGACTCTTATTATTGTTTTTTTAATCATTTCAGGTTTCATAAATTCTTATTCTCCCATCCTCTGACTGGTATACAAGACGAAATGCCTCTGCAATCGTATCTTCTCTGCATTCCGTTTCTTCAAACGTCATTCCATCTTCGAATAAAATATAGGTGATTTTCTCCTGCTTTACAAGTTTTTTCACAGTATTTTCATCAGTTGAACTGTAAATTGTTTTTGCGATGTCCGCGCGTCTGTATGTGTCATAACCCGCTGACCATGCATAATACGGCCATCCCATATACATCATGACACCCGCCATTGTCACCTCATTGATGCTGTATTCCGGTGTCAGGATCAGATCTTCACTCGTCAGATTCTCTGCCAGCCAGTCTGTCAGTGCACTGTTCAGATTTACCGACACCCTTCTTCCCGGGCCATTGTCCCTGACAATGATCACAAAATCATAGATACCGGTGATCGTCAGGCAGATGGCGAGTACAACTGCTGCCAGTTTCCGCCAGATCCCCTTCTGGAACAGTTTCACAAATGCCCATCCCCAGAACATTGCCACAAATGCGTAGGAGATCATAATATATTTCTGGTTTACCGCAATATCCGGTGTCAGCGAAATACAAAATGCGAAAATCAACGGAAAGAGAAAACTTGTCAGAAGCACTCTCTGTCTGCGGTCTTTCAGAAAATACAGAAGTACCAGTGCGCCAAGAAAAAAAACTCCGCTCATCTGCAAAAGGAACCACAGTACCCCGTGCAGTGATTTGTCCTCTGCCAGAAATCCCCAGTAAAACGAAGTACTTACCGCATCGCCCCAGATAAAAACTTTCGCCTGAAGCTCTGCAAAAACAACTGCTGCTATGGCAGTCACAAGATAATCAAGCTTTCCGTCGGAGAACGCCGCAAATCCAAACAGGATCAGAAGTCCTCCGATCACAGCCGCTCCATTCCAGAAAGAAGTCAGCCCCAGCATCATACCTGCCATTAATGCATTTTCGAGGTTACGGCTTTTCCATGCCTCCCTGCTGAATATTCTTCCGGTCAGCCAGTTCCAGCCTTTCTCCTCATGTGCACAGCCTGCGTCCACCCAGTCCAGAAACATCCACAGAGCCAGTGTAACGATCAGAAGTCCAAATGCCAGGTGTCTCTGATTCAGATAAACATTAAAATTCCAGAGTCCCCAGTTTTCATTTGGCGTATAACCGATAAAGTTCATATTATTCCTGAACGTTTCCATAAGATCCCCTGCCCGAAGATGCTCCAGCACAAAATGAAAGAACGTCAGTGCACTTCGAAAGAAGAAAAAAACGATCGTCATTACAGAAGCTGCAAAACTTCCGGTAATCCGCAGTGCCAGATTATAAAGCATCATCAGAAATGCCAGTAATGCCAGAATACTGACGATATTATAGGCAAAATCCAGCCGCAGTCCAAGGAATTCCAGATTTCCTACAAGAAACTGAAACATAAAATGATATTTTACATCCTGACCGCCAAAATGTGGATACTGCGTTGGAAAATTGTTTCCAAGAGAGAAAGACCTCATCATCGCTGTATGCGGTGCATAGTCTCCATAAACCGTATAGCCGGAATAAAGGACACCGTCTTTTATGTAAAAAACATAGAACATGATCCATGTAAGAAATACAGCAAGGATCACAAGCAAAATCAGTTCCTTCCGGAATTGTTTCTTATCGTGGATCAGAGCCTGTTCATATTCTGACAGAATCGAATTCTCTTTTCGATAACGTCTGCCGTACAGAAGGGCCAGAAAAACAGCCGCTCCTGCCATCACTGCCAGATTTCCATAAATAAGTGGTTTCTCCGCTCCAAGTGCGCTTGCCGCCCAGGAAATCATATAAGTGATCCATCCAAAGATCAAAAGTCCGGTTCCCAGGGCTCCGGAAGCCAGAATCCAGAACTGATTTGTACGGGTACTCTTATTCCTGTTTCCAGAGACGAAAAACATGCCTGCCACTTCTTTTCCGATCAATATTGCCAGCAGACAGTAAATAATTCCTAACATATCCTATTCCTCCGGGATCGTACTTTCTGTATCATAATTCCTGTATTTTATCCTGCACTTACTTTTCTTACGATCCTCTAGTCAGTATAACAGAATACGAAATCAATAGCAAAAAAGTTTTATACTTTTCGCAAATATGTCACAATTCCATCTGTCAGTGCATCCGCTACCTTCTCCTGATATTCTTCTGTCTGGAGAAGATCTGCTTCATCTGGATTGGTCAGGAATCCGCACTCTGCGATCACCAGTACTCCTTTGCTTCTTTTGAGGAGATAGTAGCTCGTATTTCCTTTGATCTCCCGTGGCCGTTCAACTTCAAGTGTCGTATTCAGACTTTCCTGCAGATCTGCTGCCAGTTCTTTCCCTTCACCGGACGTTTCATAATAAAAGACCTGCGGTCCCTTTACGCTGGGATCATGGTAGCTGTTCTGGTGGATGCTCACAGTCAGCACAGGTGCAGTTTCATCAATCAGTGCGATCCTTCTCTGCATATCCTGGGCTTTTTTGTTCTGGGCTGAATCATCGTAGAGTCCCTGATCCGATTCTCTTGTCAGAACAACTGTATAACCTTTTTCTTCCAGTTTTTCCCTGAGAAGAAGGCTCACTGACAGGTTGATTCCTTTTTCTTCCAGTCCGTCTATACCGATCATGCCAGGGTCACTTCCGCCATGTCCAGGATCCAGTACGATTACATTCCCTTTCTGTTCTGCCTCTTCGGAATTCATCCAGACAGACACCGTCGCAGCCTGTCTGGACAGAAAATAAAAACATATCAGCAAAAAGCACGCCATTATCAGTTCCATTACACATTTTTTCAAAAAGAACACACCCTTTTGCATATTCTCTTTATGTATATGCCCGGGTGCGCTCTCTTATAAACAGAATCTGTTACTGTCCGCTTCGTTCACAGTAACTGTGTGTATTGCATCTTTATTCATATTTTACGATCTCTTTCTTCAGCCTCTTCATGATCCGTTTCTCAAGTCTGGAAATATAGGACTGGGAGATCCCAAGAAGATCTGCAACTTCTTTCTGGGTCTTTTCCTTGCCTTCTGCATTGTTGAGGCCAAAACGCAGTTTGATGATCATCTGCTCCCGCGGAGAAAGCTTGTTGATCGCCTTTCCGAGAAGTTTGATCTCCACTTCATCCTCCATCCTGCGTGAGATCACATCATCGTCTGTTCCCAGAATATCCGAAAGAAGAAGTTCATTTCCATCCCAGTCCACATTCAGCGGCTCATCGATGGAAACTTCCATCCTGGTCTTGCTGTTCCTGCGAAGGTACATCAGAATCTCATTCTCAATACATCTGGAAGCATAGGTTGCAAGTTTGATATTTTTGACCGGATTAAACGTATTGATCGCTTTGATAAGACCTATGGTACCGATCGAGATCAGATCCTCCACACCTACTCCTGTGTTATCAAATTTCTTGGCGATATAGACAACCAGCCTTAAATTATGTTCAATCAGGATTGCCTTGGCTTCCTGGTGCTGATCTGTATCCAGCTTGCTGATCACATATGCTTCTCTCCTCGGTTCCAATGGTGCCGGGAGGACATCGCTGCCTCCGATATAATAAACTTCTCTCGGTCTCGTAAGTACCAGTCTCTGAAAAAACTGAAACGGATTATAATCCACGCCTGCTGCTGATCTTGTCATAATCTGCCCCTCCTAACGCAATAATCTGGAATTCAACAATAGCTTATATTCCTTGCCCAAAGCGGAGGATTCAAATGTCAGAGCAAAAACCGGTTCTGCTATATGAATCACATCTCCGGGAGTATGGATGCACAGATCGTCTAATCTCACAGCAAGAAACGTCTGTGGGTCTTTTCCCACTGTCTTAAGTAACAGATAGTGTGGTTTCAGACCTGCGATCTCTGTGCTTTTCAGGTTCTCCGGATCTCCATTGAGGTTCTTCAGTGCCTCTGCATGTTCCTTCGGCAAAATCTTCGCAAGAAGTTCTGCCTCCATGATCGATACCGGCTTGCCGCTTATTGGATCTTCCAGCAGGTTTCCACTGTCATAAAGTCCGTAAGCCGACTGTACTCTGCCCTGATAGCCAAACGTCACCGGATAAATATTCCGTCTGCCCGCCCGGATCGAGTCCGCTGCAAAAAGAAATGCACTGCTGCCTGTGTACACCACAAACACGCATAACAGAAAAACTTTGATCGTAAGTGTTCTCTCTCTTGAAACAGCTTCCCAGAATCCACCACATAAGAACGCAGTCAGATACAACATCAGAAATGCTTTGAGGAGCAATGCTCCCTTCTGGATCTTAAGCCCGATCCGAAGCATCACCAGTGCACAGAATCCATGGAGTGCCACTGTCAGTACAGGAGTGTTTTCCGAAGGAATACAGAGGATCAGGCAGGAACCAAATGCACCCAGAGCAGCCGCCGCAAAGCATCGTCTGCGCCCCGCACGACACCGCAGGAACCATCCCACCAGACGGAGGAGAAGATAATCCATCAAAAGATTTGCCGCAAACACAACGTCTATGTAGATCTCCTGATACATAAATCCAAACCTCCCCAAAGAAAAAAGCCCTCTGAACCTGTATAAATCCTTCACTTTGGTAAGTGAGCTAATTATAGTGGACAAAGGGCGCAGATTTTGTCAAAACAGGGAGACAGATTCACAGAACTTCTCGTGCCTTATCGACAGAATAGAAACGTTTTTGCATCATAATGAAATTTTCGTAGAAAAAACAAAAAGAAAGAGAGGACTTCGCATCCTCTCTTTCGATAAAACATTTGTTATTTATTATTTTTTCTCTTCCTGAACTTCGATCTTGCGGATCGTTTTGTTCTTGATCTCTTCTTTGATCGCGCTCATGAAATCTCCGAGGTCTTTCATTCCTTCATCGCCAAGGTAACGGCTTCTTACGGAAACTTTGCCCTCTTCCTCTTCTTTTGCACCAACAACGAGCATGTATGGAACTCTCTCAAGACGAGCTTCACGGATCTTGTATCCCATCTTCTCAGAACGTCTGTCAACGGAGCAGCGGATTCCTTCTTCTTTCATCTGTGCTTCTACTTTGTCAGCATAAGCGTTGAATTTCTCGGAAATCGGGATCACACGAACCTGCTCCGGACACAGCCATGTCGGGAACATTCCTGCGTATTTTTCGATCAGCCATGCAAGTGTTCTTTCATAGCATCCCATGGATGTACGATGAATGATACACGGACGTTTTTTGTCACCGTTTTCGTCGATGTAGTACATATCAAACTGTTCAGCAAGAAGTGCATCCCACTGGATTGTGATCATGGTATCTTCTTTGCCATATACGTTCTTTGCATTGATGTCGACTTTTGGTCCGTAGAAAGCTGCTTCTCCGACATCCTCTGTGAATGGGATGTTCAGTTCTTCGAGCATCTGACGAATATCTTCTTCTGTCTCATTCCATACTTCCGGATCACCGATGTATTTTTCTCTGTTGTTCGGATCCCATTTGGACAGATGGTAGGTTACATCCTCCTCAACTCCAAGTACCTGCAGACAGTACTGTGCAAGTGCGATACAGTCTTTGAATTCTTTTACCATCTGGTCTGGTCTTACGATCAGATGTCCCTCAGAGATTGTAAACTGACGAACTCGTGTCAGGCCGTGCATCTCACCGGAATCCTCGTTACGGAACAGTGTGGATGTCTCGCCGTAACGCAGCGGCAGATCACGGTAGCTGTGCTGTTCTGCTTTGTATACATAGTACTGGAACGGGCATGTCATCGGACGAAGTGCAAATACTTCTTTGTCTGTCTCTTCATCACCGAGAACGAACATTCCGTCTTTGTAATGATCCCAGTGTCCGGAGATCTTGTAGAGGTCGCTCTTTGCCATCAGAGGAGTCTTGGTTCTTACATAGCCACGTTTTGTCTCCTCATCTTCGATCCATCTCTGCAGTTCCTGCATCATGATAACACCGTTTGGCATGATAAGCGGAAGTCCCTGTCCGATCACGTCTACTGTTGTGAAGATTTTCATCTCACGGCCAAGTTTGTTGTGGTCGCGTTTCTTGGCTTCTTCCATCTGCTCCAGATGTTCTTTGAGCTCATCTTTTGTTGCATAGGCTGTTCCGTAGATACGTGTCAGCATTGCGTTCTTTTCGCTTCCTCTCCAGTAAGCACTGGAAGAAGAAAGAAGTTTGAAGGCTTTCACGCCTTTCACGCTCATCAGGTGCGGGCCTGCACAGAGGTCTGTCCAGTCTCCCTGTGAATAGAAGGAGATTTCTGCATCTTCCGGAAGGTCTTCGATCAGTTCTACTTTGTAAGGTTCGTTTTTCTCTTTGAAGTATGCGATCGCATCTTCTCTGGATTTGGTGAAACGTTCGATCTTTGCGCCTTTTTTGATGATCTTCTTCATTTCTTTTTCGATCGTATCAAGGTCCTCACGGGAGAACGGCTCGTGATCGAAATCATAATAAAATCCTGTATCAATAGAAGGTCCGATGGCAACTTTGGCTTCCGGATATAAGTTCTGTACTGCCTGTGCAAGTACATGGGAAGCTGTATGACGAAGAACAGCAAGTCCCTTCTCGTCCTTAGCTGTCAGAATGTTCAGTTCGCAGTCGCTGTCAAGAACTGTACGGAGGTCTACAACCTCTCCGTTTACTTCTCCTGCACATGCTGCGCGTGCCAGTCCTTCGCTGATGTCATAAGCGATGTCAATTATGGATTTTGCTTCGGAATATTCTTTTTTGGATCCGTCTTTCAGTGTGATAATCATAGTTTTGAACTCCTTTTGTGTTTGAATAAATCTGTAAGTTTTTTCCACAGGGACGAGCTGACTTCTGATTCATTTGATAAATAAAAAAGTCCCTTACAATACATCTCTGCACTGTAAGGGACGAATATGATCATAGCATACGATACTCGCGGTTCCACCCTGCTTGCTGTAACTGTCATACGGCAGTCTCAGCCACTCTTATAAGATGATAACGGAATCACCGGACCGGATTAGGGCCACTCGGAGATGGTCTTCGACTGCTTCCAGCTGAAATACTCTCAGCAAATGTATTCCTCTCTGGAGCCTTCCACAGTTTACTCTTCTCGTCAACGTGTTTCTTATTTATTCTGTAGTTCATTATATCCGCACGTTTTCCGTTTGTCAATGGGTGATTTTGTTTTTTGGTAAGACCGATTTAAATAACGCGGAGTCCGCCATCTGCCAGCATGCAGCGTCTTCTTCTGGTGAAGCTTCTTGCACAGGTCAGGCCTTCACCGGTTGGTCCTGCAATTGTCATAGTCGTATGACCTTCACCGCCGATTCCGACACCGACAAGCGTTGCTGCATTTTTGGTAAAGATGGTTGTTTCGATTTCTTTTGCAAATCTTGTCATATGGTCTACGTTCTTGGAGAACATGGATGCTGTGTGGCGGTTTCCGTTTTCTGCAACTACAGCATATTTTACACAGTCCTCAAAAGTCTTGCAGCGGACGATCGGCATGATCGGCATCAGCTGTTCTACAAGTACAAATGGATGATCATGCGGTACTTCACAGAGAACCAGCCTGGTGTCTGCATCTTTGATTCCGATGCTTTCAAGAATCAGAGAAGCGTCCTTGCCGACCCATTTCTTGTTTACGGAATATTTGCCGTCTTTTTCCAGGAAAACAACTTTGAGAAGCTGCTCTGTCTCCTGCGGAGTGATAAGATGTGCACCGCAGGCACACATCTTGCGGATCAGCTCATCTGACACATTGTCCATAACGAAGGTTTCTTTTTCTGCCAGACACAGAAGGTTATTATCAAAGGATGCCCCTCTGTAAATCTCAGATGCTGCTTTGTCAAGATCAGCAGTGTCATCTACTACAACCGGAGGATTTCCGGCTCCTGCACCGATGGTCTTTTTGCCGGATTTAAGAAGTGCATTTACCATTCCCATGCCTCCGGTACCAACCATCAGACGGATCTTCGGGCTGGCAGTCAGTTTGTTGACTGCTTCCATATCCGGCTTTCTCTGCATGGTGATGAGGTTTGCAGGACCTCCGTTCTCTACGATTGTTTTGTGCAGGATCTGCAGGCAGACAGCGCAGACTTTCTTTGCGCCCGGATGTACGTTGAATACAACAGCATTTCCGCCGCCGATCATGCTGATGGTGTTATTGATGATGGTTTCTGTCGGATTTGTAGACGGTGTAATTGCACCGATAACGCCAAACGGAGCCTGTTCTTCGATCATAAGACCGGAATCACCGGAAATCGCATCTGTTACAAGACATTCCACACCCGGTGTCTTGTCGATAACGGCAAGGTTCTTGGTGATCTTATCCTCATAACGTCCCATACCGGTCTCTTCGTGGATCATTTTTGCGAACATCGGGGCATTTTCTCTTGCCACAACACGGATTGCCTCGATAATGCGGCGTCTGTCTTCTACTTTGTAATTCATGTACCAGTCTCTCTGTGCGATGTATGCGGCATCGATTGCATCGTTTACGTCCTCAAATACACCCTGGTCACTCTTACAGGAAATATCCAGATTTGTTTTCATCAGAACTTCTCTGACTATGTTTTTGATCATGATCTCATCCATGGATCGTTTTCTCCTTTCTTTATTCTGTTAAAAACGCCTCTGTCCGGAATATCCAGGCAGAGGCATTTAAAACTGCTTGACGTAGCGGCCGCTCATGTATCGCGGTCTTTCTTTATTTGATTATTTTACAGTAGGAAGAATTTTTTCTACGTCAGTGTGCGGTCTTGGGATTACGTGAGTTGCTACTAACTCACCAAGTCTGGATGCAGCTGCGCTTCCGCTCTCTACGGCTGATTTAACAGCTCCTACATCTCCACGAACCATAACTGTTACCAGTCCGGATCCGATTTTTTCTGTTCCGACAAGTGCAACGTTAGCTGCTTTACACATCTGGTCTGCTGCTTCGATCGCTGCTGTAAGTCCTCTGGTTTCTACCATTCCTAATGCTTCCTGTGTCATGATGATCTCCTCCTAATCTCTCTTACATTTCCGGTTTGAATAATACTTTTGTGAACACTTCTGTTCTGTTGAACATCATTTCAAATACTTCTTTGCAGTCCTCCAGACGAACACGATGTGTGATCAGTGGATTTACATTCATCTGACCTGTGCTCATGAATTCAAGTCCGCTCTTCCACTCGTTGATCGGCAGTGGATTGATAGAAGAGTTCCAGCTTCCGTGGATGGTAAGCTCACCACGAAGGATAGCCTGGATTACTTTGTTTGGATAAGTTACGTCGTCGTATGTAATACCGCCGTATACAACTTCACCGTTCTTCTTGCAGGATGCTACCGCCTGAACGTGTGTGATCTTGTTTCCAGCAAATTCAATTGCGATATCTACGCCTTCACCGCCTGTCAGTTCTTTGATCGCTGCCACAACGTCTGTCTTCATTCCGTTTACGCCAGCTGTTGCGCCAAGACGTTTTGCAAGTGCAAGTTTATCGTCTGCAACATCTACTGCGATAACCTTTGTGCAGCCAAGTGCACGGAGCCACTGAACACAGATAAATCCGATTGCGCCAAGTCCGAAAACTGCTGCTGTCTTGCCAGCTTCCATACGGCATTTACGAACTGCGTGGAGACCAACAGATACAGGGTCTGTGAAGGAACCTTCTTCATAATCTACGTTGTCCGGTAATTTCAGGCAGTTTGCAGATTCTACAACTACATATTCTGCCATGGCACCATCTCTTCTTGATCCATAGTAATCATAGTGATCGCAGAGGTGAGACTGTCCAACTTTACAGTACTGGCATTCGCCGCACGGGATCAGAGGCATAACGGAAACTCTGTCACCTACTGTCAGGTTATTCTTTACTTTATCGCCGCAGTCTACAATCTGGCCTGCAAATTCATGTCCGATCGTTGTCGGGAAATGGTAAGTTCCTTTTACCATTACCCGCGGAATATCAGATCCGCAAACACCGCAGCTTTTTACTTTGATCAGTACCTGTGTATCTTTCTCAATATGAGGAACGTCTACCTCCACACATCTGATATCTTTTGGAGCAAATAAACGAACCGCTCTCATTTTCTGTGCCATTTATATGCCATCTCCTTTTCTTACTTATACTTATTAGTATGTACTTTTGCTTGTCTCACCTTTTGCAATTGCAACTCCGGCACTTGTTCCCAGTCTGTTTGCACCGGCTGCGATCATTGCCTTTGCATCTTCCGGTCCTCTGACACCGCCGGATGCTTTCACTCCCATATCCGGTCCTACAGTCTTTCTCATCAGTGCAACGTCCTCAACAGTTGCTCCACCTGTGGAGAATCCTGTAGATGTCTTAACAAAGTCTGCACCGGCTTCTTTGGCGATCTGGCAAACCTGAACTTTTTCTTCGTCTGTCAGAAGGCAGGTTTCGATGATAACTTTGACGATGGCTCTTCCATGAACGGCAGTTACAAGATCAGCGATATCTTTCTTTACGAACTGCCAGTTTCCAGATTTGATCTTGCCGACATTTACTACCATATCTACTTCATTGGCACCGTTTTCTATTGCTTCGTTTGCTTCAAAAATTTTGGATTTTGTGGTAGTTGCTCCCAGAGGAAAACCGATTACTGTACACACTTTTACCCCGCTTCCACGAAGCTCCTCATAGCATAATGGAACATAACATGGGTTTACGCACACAGAACAAAAATGATATTCCTTTGCCTCCTGGCATAATTTTTTGATCTGTTCTTCACTTGCATTCTGTTTCAGCAGTGTGTGGTCGATCATTCCGGCTACGCTTCCGGCTGTATTAAAGGATGCACTGACTCCGCCCTGATTCTGCATAGTTTTCAGAATCTCCGTCGTAATCTTACTGACTAACTGTTCCATCTCCATAGCTTATTCCTCACTTTCCATTTGTAATTGCTTGTATATGGTAAACTCCCTTCTGCAAGGGTCTTACTCTCGTTTACTTACTTCGATGATCTTTCGGAATTTCTCCGGTTTCAGGCTGGCTCCTCCGATCAGGAATCCATCTACTCCCGGGCAGCTTCCAATGTCTGCGGCATTCTTCTCATTGACACTTCCACCATACAGAAGCGGGATATCGCTTCCGGTGAGTTCCGAAAGAACTGCCTTAAGATATCTGTGTGTTTCTGTGATTTCTTCCGTAGAAGCACTTACACCGGTTCCGATCGCCCAGATCGGTTCATATGCGATCTGTATGTATGGAATCCTGTCTGCCGAAAGTCCCTCCAGGTCTTTCTCAAGCTGTTTTCTTAATACATTCTTCCACTGTCCGCTCTTTCTCTCTTCCAGATTTTCACCGATGCAGAGCATTACGGAAAATCCTTCTTTGAGTGCCGCCTGTATTTTCTTCTGAATCTCTTCATCCGTTTCGTTGTAGTAGCTGCGGCGTTCGGAATGTCCCACCAGCAGACAGTCACAGCCGAGTTCTTTAATCATAGGAAGAGAAATCTCTCCTGTATATGCCCCGCTTTCCTTATAGTGGAAATTCTGCGGTCCATAGATAATCCCTCTCTTACGGAACTCTCCTGCAAGAACTGCCAGGGTTGTATACGGCGGAAAGATCATTACCTTACCGTCGACCGGTCCCAGTTTCTCCAGAAATTCCATGCCTTCTCTGACCGTCATATTCATCTTCCAGTTTCCTGCAACGATCAGGGATCGGTTCATATATCTGGCTACTGTCTCCCGGATGATCTGGTCCAGATTCTTCTGTTCCATAGATCCTCCTTCCTGCCTTACAAAAGCAGGCAATTTTGTATTCACCTTTTGCATTAGTTTACAAATGTTCCTGCGTTTATATCATTTGTAACTTCTGTGCTTATCTTAGCACAAAGGTTCTTACATGTCAACTGCCCATTTGTCCAACTTCTTCAAAAAATCCTCATCTTCAGTAACTACTTTGACTGGCTGATCGTAGTCCAGTGCCATCAGGCCAAGAATTGACTTCGCATCTGCGATCTGGTTATAATCCGTATGCACACCTACATCACTCCTGCATTTGCATGCAAGGTTCATAAAGTCTCTTAAGTCATTTGCCTCTGTCAGTTTGATTAATCGGTACATGTTCTTCCTCCTACTGTGTATAACATTTATTAATAAAAGAAAATCTGGTCAAAAAAGGCCGGTCAAATCCATGACCAGCCTTTTCCTGCAAAATTTTCTATTATTTCATTGCTGCGAAAGCAAGGCTGTCGTCTACATAATCGGCTACATTGCTGCTGTCAATAACGCCAGTACCTGCATCTACAAATTCGTCATAATCTTCCCCATTCAGAACTTTGAGAGTTGTGTTCATAGCAACTTTCAGCAGAGAACCTGGGTCATTCATGGTTGTGATGGAATATTTACCATCCTGGATAGCCATAACAGCTTCCATAAGTCCGTCTACACCTGTTACCTTAACGCCTTCGATTCCTTTTTCTTCGAGAACCTGAGCTGCTCCAAGGGACATATCATCATTGTGTCCGTAAACAGCAACGATGCCGTCATTACTCTGAAGTAAGTCCTGTGCAGCTGTAACAGCTTTGCTTCTTGTGTAATCGCAGTATGCGGACTGGATTACTTCAAGGCCAGGAGCTTCTGCGATCGCAGCTTCGAAGCCGTCACGTCTTGCCATCATAACGGTATCACCGGCTGTTCCCTGAATCTCAAGGATCTTGCCTTCTGCCTTGTCCTTACCGCCGAGTTCTTCTACAAGAGCTTCTCCTACGAGTCTTCCCATCTCTTCGTTGTCACGGCCTACATAAGCGGTGTTTCCATCATTTACATTACGGTCAACGGTGATAACCGGAATGTCTGCTTTCTGGCAGGCTTCGATTGCCGGAGCAACACCTTCTGCATTGATCGGATTCAGGATCAGCGCATCGATTCCACTGGAGATCATGTCGTTGATATCGTTGTTCTGTTTGGTAACATCATCATCCGCACTTACACAGACAAAATCAACACCAAGCTGTTTTGCATAATCTTCTGCAACTTCTTTCATGGTTACATAGAACGGAGAAGCCAGTGTGCACTGTGAGAAGCCGATCTTGTAATCTGCTTTTCCTGTGTAATCAGCCAGAACATCTTCTGTGGATGCAGCGTCGTCTGCCGCGTAAACGCAAACTCCCATAGACCCGATCATTGCCATTGCTGTCAGAATTGCAAGGAAACCTTTTCTTTTCATGTTGAAATCCTCCTTTAAAATGATATAGTTTTTTTATTATGATAAGCACCCCTTGTACTTCATCATTCTGTTATTTTTTTGCATCGATAGCTCTGTTAAGAAGAAGAGCTGCGATGATAATGATACCTTTGGCGATCTGCTGATAGAAAGAAGCAAGACCTACAAGGTTAAAGATATTGGTGATGATCTGCAGAAGGAATACACCGCCGAATGTTCCAAGCATGGAACCAATACCACCGGAAAGGCTGGCGCCGCCGATTACGGATGCTGCGATCGCATTCAGTTCCATTCCATCACCTGCTGTCGGCTGTCCTGTTGCCAGCCAGGATGCGGTAAGAACACCTGCAAACGCTGCCAGGGCTGCACAGAGAACATAAGTGATCGCATAGTTTCTTGTTGTTTTGATACCGGAAAGTGTTGCTGCCTCACGGTTTCCGCCGATTGCAAACAGGCTTCGGCCAAAGGATGTATATTTCAGAAGCAATGCAAAGAAGATCGTCAGAATGATCCAGATGATACCGCTGACAGATACTTTGCCGATAAAACCGCCGCCGATGAATTTGAAATCATTTGAAAGTCCGAAAACAGGGACACCCTGTGTAGTCAGAAGGGCAGCACCTCGGGCAATCTCCATCATTGCAAGGGAAGCAATGAAATCCGGAAGTCCGAATTTGGCGATAAGGATACCTGTAACAAGACCAAGTGCCGCTCCGAGAACCACACCTGCAAGTACAGCTATAATAATAGGAACATTTTTACTTACAAGGATCGCACTGATCATTCCTGCAAACGCTGCAACAGATCCAACAGACAGATCAATACCGGAGATGATGATTACAAGGGTCATACCAATGGCTACGATTCCCGGTATTGATGCCTGCTGTAAGAGGTTCAGTACATTCCCGACTGTCAGGAAATTTGGTGATAATATAGAAGCAATAACGATAAATACGATCAGCAGTACCAGTAAGTTATATTTTTTAAGCAGATCGCCGATCTTCATAGGTTCTTTTCTCATGATTCGTTCCTCCCCGTAACAGATACTGATAAAATTTTGTCTGGATTAAAGTTTTCTTTTGATGAAGTCATAACTTCTTTGCCATCGAACATTACAATGATATTGTCACAGATTCGAAGCAGTTCATCCAGTTCTGAAGAAACCACGATCATACTCTTACCTTCGTCTGCGAGGTTACGGATGATCTTGTAGATCTCCTCTTTTACCATAACGTCGATTCCCTGTGTCGGCTCATCGATCAGAAGAATATCACAGTCACGGAACAGCCATTTCGCAATGATGACCTTCTGCTGATTTCCACCGGAAAGGTTCTGAATCACCGTATTGATCGACGGTGTTTTTACATTGAGACTCTTCTTATAAAGTTCACAGGTTTCGCGGATCACGCCATAGTTGATGACTCCATTTTTCTTGCACTTGTCAAGTGCAACCATTGTCATGTTTTCCCAGACAGGAAGGATCTGGACAAGTCCCTGTGTCTTGCGGTTCTCCGGGATCAGACCGATCTTGTTTGCGATCGCCTCACCGGTATGTCTGAAATGTACCGGTCTGCCATGAAGCTTGATTTCTCCTTTTTCGTATGGGTCTGCTCCAAAAATCGAACGGATAACTTCTGTTCTGCCCGCACCAACCAGACCATACAGTCCGAGAACTTCTCCTTTATGAAGATCGAAGGAAATATTCCGTACTTTATGATTGGTAAGCCCTTTTACTTCGAGGACTTTTTCATCATTCAGAGGTTTTGCTTCTGTATATTCGTTTTTCTGGCTGACTTTGGCTCCTGTCATGTATTCCACCAGATGATCTTCGTTGATCTCTGATGCGTTACGACAGGCCACAAACTTGCCGTCGCGGAGAATCGTGATACGGTCTCCGACCATAAACAGTTCTTCCAGATGATGTGAGATGTAGATCAGGGTGATACCCTTGGCTTTCAGGTCTTTGATCAGCTGAAGCAGTGTTTCAAACTCTCGTTTGGAAAGCGTTGAAGACGGCTCATCCATAACGATCAGCTTCGCATTGCTGGCAAGTGCCTTCATGATCTCTGTCATCTGCCTCTGGCCAATGTTCAGGCTGCTGACTTTGGCTTTGACATCGATCTGCATGTTCATCTCATCTGCAATTTCCTGTGTTTTCTTATAGACCTCTTTCCAGTCTACAGTTCCTAATTTTGTCTTCGGGTAATTGTTGATATATACGTTTTCACCTACCGTAAGTTCATTTACCAGAGAAAGTTCCTGATAAATAACGGAGATGCCTTTTTTCTTACGTTCCAGTGTTCCATGCGGTTTGAGTTTCTCACCGTCAAAAATGATCTCGCCGCCATCCTCTACATAAGCTCCTGAAAGAATCTTCATCAATGTAGATTTACCGGCTCCATTGGCGCCGATCAGACAGTGTACTTCGCCTCTTCTTACCGAAAAGTCCACTCCATCCAATGCCTTAACTCCTGGAAACAACTTATCGATCTTTCGCATTTCCAGAATGTTGTCACGTTCCTGCACTATGTACTCCTCCTTTGCCTCTGCTTATTGATGCATCAGATTTTTCAGGCTTTCATATAATTCCAGGTATTTATGGAAATATGGCTGATATTCTTCGTGGTTCTGCATATCCGGCTCCACAATAAATTTCGGTTTTATCATGTGGGCTGCTGCTGACTGAAAATCATCGTAGAATCTTCCTTTGGATGCCGCTACAACACAGCAGCCAAGGACACCTGCCTGTATATTTTCATTTACAATGATCGGTTTTCCGGTAACATCTGAGATCATCTGCAGCCAGCGGCGGTCTTTGGTTACGCCTCCGCATGCTGTAATGGATTCTACCGGATATCCCTGTTCTTCAAAGTTTCGGATAATATTCTGTGTTCCGTAGGAAACAGATTCCAGAACTGCCCGGTAAATGTGTTTCCATGTATGCTTGATGTTCAGACCGAAGATCACGCCCTTTGCCATTGCATCCTTATATGGTGTACGGTTTCCCTGGAAAAAATCGAGTACGGTAACTCCGTCTGCACCGATCGGAATCTCATCTGGAATTCCCAGAAGGTTTCCATATGGATTGCCGTCCTTTTCCGGAATGTGGAAATTATGCCGGAACCAGTTTACCAGTCCGGAGGCAGAAATCTGTCCGCCTTCAAGGAGCCACATATTATCAAGGACTGCTCCATCGTAAGGTCCCCAGATACCTTTCATATCTGGTTTCTCATCAGAAAGACACAGATGTACGAAACTTGTTCCCATGATAACGCCAAGCTTGCCTGGCTTCAGGACATCCAGACCAAACATTGCCATATGGGCGTCAATGCCGCCCTGCACGATCTGCATTTCTCTGGAAAAGCCATATTTCTCACTGAGTTCCGGGCGAATGGTTCCTACCGGATCCCCAATCTTGTCGACCCGCATGGTCAGTTTTTCTTCATAATCTTCAAAACCGATCTGCTCAAAAAAATCTCTCTGATAACCGCCCATGGAAGAAACATAATTCCATTTGCAGGTTGTATTGCAGATTGAACTTGACCACTCCCCGCATAACTGATAATTCATCCAGTCAAGCTGATCTACGATCCTGTAACAGACATCATAAATATCTTTCCTGTGTCTCTTGATCCAGAGTGCTTTGGGAATCATCCATTCGAAGGATGTCTCCTTGCCACAGTAATCAAGTACCGGATGACCGGTATCGTTGATCTCCTGCATTTCTTTTCTTGACCGGGCATCCATCCACATCATGGCATTCATGAGCGGGCGGCCTTCCTGATCTACCGGAATAGCAGTGGTAGAGGTAGCACATACGCAACAGGCTCTGATATTCTGTCGGATCTCAGAATCCAATGTGTGTGCAATCTGTTCAAAAATTCCGTTGACAGCTTCCCACCAGTTCAACGGATTCTGTTCAGCCCATCCAACCTTTGGAAATTCTGTCTCCCATTTCTGTTCCTTCTCAAAGATCAGTTTTCCTCTGGTATCGCTGATTCCAATCCGCACGCCCTGAGTTCCGGTGTCTATCCCCATAAAATAAGCTTCCATCTTTAACCTCCGCGCTAATAAAATCGGAATTTTCTATTTTCTTTTGTTCTTACATTTGTTACTATGAACATTTGTTACTGCACTTGTATCGTTTGTTTATAATTGAATATTACTATACGATTTTGATATTGTCAATCACTTTTTGGGAGTTTATCCAATTTTTGCTCGTTAATAATTTGTTTTATTTCTATTTTGCATTATAAACATTTTTTTCTTGCATTTTCGTTCGTCATTTCAGCCAATAGTTTTCTTTTTAGCGAATATTTTGACAACAAATTGACAAAAGCCTTATTGCGATACAGAACAATTTGTGTTATACTCGCAGTAAGTAGAACTATCGAAAATATTATGAAAAAGAAAGAGAACACAGCTTATGCCAGATTACAAACGAATTGAGCTGCTTGTTAAAGTGGCTAAACTTTATTACGAGAATGATTACAGTCAGGAAATGATCGCGAAGAAACTTGGACTTTCCCGTCCATATATTTCCAAACTCCTGAACGAGTCCAAATCGAATGGTATTGTCAAGGTTCAGGTAATAGACCCCTTAAGCATCGAAACTCCTCTGGAGAAAAATCTTCGTGAGCATTTCGGTCTGGAGAAAGTCCGGATCGTTCCGATGTCCGAGGGAATTGCATCCCTTTCCCGGCTTGGACTGGAAGCAGCCAGGTATCTTGATACCATTCTTCAGGATGGTGATATCATTGGCCTTTCCTGGGGTGCCACTGTTTACGAATGTTCCAAGGCACTGATCCGCAGAGATGATCTTCGTGATATCATCAATGTCCAGCTCTGCGGTGGTGTCAGCAATCTGAACAAGAACGTTTTTGCAACAGAGATCGCCCAGAATTTTTCTACCGCTCTCGGAAGTTCTTCTTTTATCCTTCCGATGCCGGCAGTTCTCGATTCCAGGAAAATGCGTGATCTTCTGGAGGAGGATCACAACATGGGCAAAGTTTTCCAGTATGGGCGTGATGCCAACATCGCACTCGTGACTATGGGTTCTTTCGGACCTAAGAGTGCACTTGTACATACCGGCTACATCAGCCAGGACAAGATGGATGAACTTTCTGCCAGAGGTGCAGTCGGCGATATCTGTACACATCTCATTGATATTAACGGAAATATCTGCGATCAGGAACTGGATCAGCGCACAGCCGCTGTCCCGCTTGAGGATATCCGAAATAAGAAATACCGGATCGGTGTTGCCCAGGGTCTCAGCAAAGTAGACTGTATCCTCGGTGCACTTAAGGGTAAGATCGTCAATGTCCTGATCACAAATGAAGAGACTGCACAGTGGGTTCTCAGCAAGGATGAGCAGCTCTGTGCCGATGCTGTATAGACTGCCAGTTCCCTTTAGTTGTCTTTTCGATATGTATCAAACAGCAAAATGCCCTCTGCATTTCAAACTGAATGCAGGGGGCATTTCCTGTTTGTCTTTTTTATTTATTTTGCGTAGTATGCGTCCATGAACACTTTCTGTACATCTACAAGGGTTGCTTCTCTTGGATTCTCCGGCATTCCGGTATCTTCGAGTGCATGAAGAGAAAGTGTCAGCACATCCGACGGTTTGAATGCAGTCTCTGATAATTTCGGGATATGTATTCTTTCTGCAAGCTGTTCAATATAGGTGATTGCTGCATTTGCTGCCTGATCTGGTGTCATATGTGCTGTATTGATCTTGAGTGCACGTGCAATATCTGCATAGCGTTCCTTACAGGAAGGGAGATTGAATTTCATTACGTGTGTAAGGAGGATCGCGTTTGCAACTCCATGCGGTGTATTATAAAATCCACCAAGCTGATGAGCCATCGCATGTACCATGCCAAGTCCTGCATTGGAAAAAGCAAGCCCTGCCATATATTCTGCCCAGCACATATCTGTTCTTGCATCCATGTCGCGTCCATTTTCGCAGGCTTTCTGCAGGGATTTGGCTACCAGTCCGATTGCTTCAAGTGCCAGACCGTCAGTAAACGGAAAATGCGACTTCGCAACATAGGCTTCGATCGCATGGGTCAGAGCATCCATTCCGGTAGCTGCGGTAAGGGGTGCCGGCATATCCACCATCAGTGCCGGGTCGTTCAGTGCCAGATAGGAAAGGCAGTGTGCATCGACCATCAGCATCTTTACTTTACGAACTTCATCTGTTACTACATATGCTCTGGTAACTTCTGATCCTGTTCCGGCTGTTGTATTGATCGCGATCAGCGGAACACCGGATTTCTTTGATTTGTCAAGTCCATTGTAATCTTCGATATTACCGCCGTTTTTTGCCAGGATACTGATTGCTTTAGATACATCCAGCGGGGAACCGCCTCCGATTCCGATCAGGTAGTCGCATCCCTCTCTGTCGTAAACTGCCTTCGCCTCATTGACCAGGGATACGGTCGGGTTTGGCTTAACTCCGGTATACAGCGCATACGGTTTACCGGCACGATCCAAAACATCTGTTACCTTCTTCACTGTACCAATCTTATACAATCCCTCATCCGTAACGACCAGCGCCTTATTTCCGGCTATGGTATCGATATATCTTGGTATCTCCTGAATGCAACCCTTACCAATGATGGTATGTGCAGGCTGGTACAATTCTTTGTAGTTCATATTGACTTCCTCCATTCATCCTAAGCCTTTCTATGAACAAATGATACGCATTAAGTAACTTTCGTTCTTGATTCAGAGTATCATATTGCTTTAAAAAAGTCAATATTTATCGGAAGATTATGGGTGAACCAGTACTTTCATTGCGTTTCTGTCTCTGATTGCCAGGAAGCCTTCTGAAATATCCTTCAGATCATAGACATCTGTTACATATTTTTCCAGGTTCAGTTTCCCCTCTTCCACATATCTGATGATTTCTTTCATCATTCCTGCGGTAGTTGCATGAACACCATGAATGGAAAGTTCTTTGTAATGAATCAGATTACTGTCCAGATATCCTTTTCCGTCGCCTGCAATTCCACCGAACAGGCTGATTCGTCCTCTCTTGGCTGCGATGATCTGTGCTTCTGTGTGGGCACTCGGAACAGAAAGTGCTGTGATTACAACATTTGCGCCTCTTCCGTTCGTGATTCGTTTCACTTCCTCTACAGTGTCCTGCTCCTTCGGATTGATTACGATAATGTCCGGAATCATTTTCTTTGCAATCTCAATTCTTGGTTTTGCAATTTCTACCATGATAATCTTGGATGCACCTGCAAGACGGGCAAGTTCTGCATGAATACAGCCAATGTATCCACTTCCATAGATGACTACATAATCATCTGGCTGAATATTCAGATAGGTCTGTGCGTTAAATGCACATGCTGCCGGTTCAGAAAGTGCTGCTGACATATCAGAAACACTGTCCGGAATTTTGATCACATTTCCCATATCAATAACGTGCTTCGGAATTTCCATTTTTTCTGCAAAAGCACCTTCATACTGGAAACCAAATGTCTTAAGAGAATCGCACATATTGGTGTGACCGGTCTGGCAGGACCAGCATTTGCCGCATCCTACTGCCGGTGCTACCGTTACACGGTCTCCTTTTTTGAATCCTTTTCCTTCTGCATACGCACCGACATGTATTACAACTCCTGCCGATTCATGTCCCATGATCCTCGGTGGGGTAATTTTGGCATTGCCTTTCATAAAAGTTCTGAAATCGGTTCCGCAGATAGATGCATAATTAATTTTTACAATCATGTTATCTGCTTTCGGAACTGGTTCCGGCATCTCTTTGATCACCATTTTTCTTTCTTCATTCATCACATATGCTTTCATTTTGCCGGAAACAGTTGTTTCTGATACATATTCTGTAATTGTATTCCGTACAATAGATTCTACCTGTGATTTTGTCAAACTCATTTCTCCGTTCCTCCTGTCAGCCTTTATTCATTCGCAAGATCCTGGATCCTCTTATAGAAATCATGCAGCTCTGTCACATATTTCTTATACAGACTCATGTATTTATAATACCGTTTTCCATTCTCCGGATCTGGTGTGTAGATTGTCTTGCTGCTTACAAATTTCTTTGCGGTTTCTTTAAGATCTCCAAATACACCAATTGCATTTCCGGCGAGAATGGATACGCCCCACATTGCCACGTCATCTCTGTTGATGGTCGTATACTTTTTGTTCTGGATATCTGCACTGAGCTGCGTCCAGACCGGTGATTTTGCACCGCCTCCTATAATTTTGACCAGATCAATCGTATATTCCGGATACAGTCTCTCAATGCTGTTCATACATAACGTAAAATCATAAGTAAAGCTTTCAATCAGAGCTTTGTAAAAATGCGCTTTGCTGTGGCTCCAGTCATATCCCATCCACATTCCACGAAGTGCACCATCAGATGGCATGGAATTTCCTCCAAGGAGTCCGATCGCCATCAGTCCGTCACATCCAGGCGGGATGTTTTTCATTTCTTCTTCCATCTGTGCAAACATCTCTTTGGAAGTGATTCCTTCGTGTTTCACAAAAGTGTTCATAAACCAGTCCAGTGTAATTCCTGAACCTGCAACAAAGTGTGTCGCATAGAAGTCACCTGGAATCGCCGATGGCAGAACATCCAGTCTGCGTTCTTCCATATCCGGTCGATATTCCGGTACACAGGTGCTGACTTCGCCGTAAGATGAAGCTTCAAAAATCGTATCACCATAGTCCACAATTCCTGCCCCCAGGCATCCTGCTACTTTGTCACCTGCACCGGAAACCAGCGGAATTCCCTCTGTAAACCCTAACTCTGCTGCCATTTTTTTGTTCAGATGTGCACAGATATGATTTGAATTTACGATTCTCGGAAGATATTTCTGGTCCAGATGGATCGCATCACAGATTTCATCTGACCAACGGTCGTTCTGCACATCTGCAAGTCCTGTCCACTCTGTAAACGATCTGTCCATTACTGCATCTTCTGTAGAGATATCGCCCAGTTTTCCGATTACATAGCCACTGATCATCAGATACTTCGCAATCTTTTCGCTTTCTTTCGGATATTCGCTGCGGAACCATTCTACCTTTGGTGCCATCTGTGGAAAGTTGGTTCCTCCGACTCTCAGGAACTCATCTTTTAATTCTTTCATCTGCCGCTCTGCATATGGCATATAACGGCTGTCCAGGGAACAGGACCAGGTTGTGATATCATTCCAGTCTTTATCAACTCCCATGAATCCTGACATCTGTCCGGTAAAAGAAATCGCTGCGATATTCTTCTTTCTGTCACCGATTTTTTCTCCGACTTTTTTCATGCACGCAATTACCGATGCAAGAAGTTCTTCTCCTTTCTGAATAAAAACTCCCGGCTTTGGACGGTAGTCTTTCACAGGTTCCATCTCAATTGCAATGCACTGACTTTCTGTATTGTAAACCCCTGCTTTGATAAAGCTTGTACCAAGGTCAACCGCCATTAATAATATTTCTTTCATACTCAATCTGCCCTTTCTGAATTTGTGCGTCAGTCTGATGCATAAAGGATTCCCCATTCTTTTCGGGTCTTTTCTATCAGTTCTCCAATTGCGATCGACTCTTTCCAGGTGAAATGCGGACACTCCTTCTTTCCCTGTTCCAGACATTTCATAACTTCCTGTATTTCATACTGAAATCCTGTTTCACAGTACTCCTCACTGAAACATTCTTTTTTTCCATTGTTTAAAATCAGCTTTGCCGTGGTCGGATGCCAGAATTCCGGTCCTATCAGGATCCTGCCTTCCTCTCCTACGATCTCCACTTCTGCATTTCCTATCTGATTAAATGCTCCGCTCAGTATTGCTGCTCTGCCTTCTGAATACGTGAGAAGCATTTGGAAACATTCATCTACCTCTCCGTTTGATTTCATATTGGAATAAATCTTCTGTGGGCCTTCCGGGAATACCAGATACGCCATTCCAAGAGAATAAATTCCAACATCCCGAAGTGCACCTGCTGCATATTTGATTCCGGCTTTCCAGGGCTGCCAGTCATCAATATCCGGCTTGATATCAAAGCCGGCACGGACTGTCAGTGGCTTTCCGATCCGTCCTTCTTTGATCCAGTTTCTTGTCTGTATGACTGCCGGAAAACATCTCGTCCACATGCCTTCCATCAGAAATGTATTCTTTTCTTTTGCTTTGTTCAAAACCTGCGTAAGCTGCTTTCCATTATCAACCATTGGTTTTTCGCTCAGTACAGGGATTCCTCTTTCCAGAATCTCCATAATATATTCAAAATGACAGGAATTCGGAATTGCCAGATATACGATATCGATTTTTTCTGTATCCAGCATTGTTTTCAGATCTGTGTAGACTTTTTCACAACCATATTTCTGTGCAAATTTTTTGCCTGAATTTTCACTTCTGGAAACAACAGCTTCCAGAATCGCATCCTCCACTGCACGCATCCCGGATACAAACTGATTCGCGATATATCCTGTCCCGATAATCGCCCATTTTGTTTTTACTGCCATATCTTTCAGCACCCCTTATTCAGAAAAGCACCACATAATAACATTCTCTCGTTATCCTGCAGTGCTTTTCTCTTTTACCTGAAACTATATTTAATTAATGCAGGATTTCCTTTAGTATGTATTTCCGTCATACTGGTCGAGATTTTCTTCTGTGATGTTGTCGCCGCTTACATAGTAATGTTTTGCAACCTCATCTTCTTTTCCTGCCCAGATAAGTTCTGCACATTCCATTGCTTTGTTTGCGATCGTCTTCGGGAACTGTACCGGTGAGCAGAGGATCTGTCCTTCTTTGATCATATCGATATCATTCTGTGCACCATCGATATCTACTACAGAAATCTTGCCTTCCAGACCTGCTGCCTTGATTGCTGCCGCTGCACCCTGTGCTGTCGGAGAGTTGATTGCAAAGACTCCCTTTACATCCGGATAAGTCTGAAGGAAGGATTCCATAATACTCTGTGCATCTTCTACTACACCAAAAGCATCCTGGTCTGCTACGATCTCTACATTCGGATAAGACTCCTCGATCACTGACTTAAGACCTTCTACACGCTCACGTACTGCCTGAAGTGTTGACCAGTTGATAACTACGATCTCACCTTCGCCGTCAATGGAATCACAAAGTGTCTGCGCTGCCATTTTTCCCATTGCCACATTATCAGATTCTACAATAGATGCGATCAGATCTTTATCTTCTACGTTGGAATCAATCGCAATTACAGGAATGGAAGCTCTCTCTGCTTCCTGCAGTGCAGGTTTGATTCCATCTTTGTCAAGAGCATCTACAAAAATAACATCTACGCCTCTGGCAACCATCTGTGTGATATCCTCTACCTGTGTGTTGATATCATTTGCCGGGTCAGGTGCAATCACTTCTGCATCAATACCGCCTTTTTCCAGTGTAGCTTTAACACCGTCGATCTCTGCGAGGAAAAATGCATTTGCATGTGTCTGTACAGAAACACCGATTGTTTTGCCTTTGCTCAGTTCGGTAGCAGCAAACGGCAGTCCATCTTCCGCTTCAAGAGGGTCTACATAAACCACATCTTCATCCCCTGCGGCTTCTGCGGTCTCTTCTTCTGCAAATACTGATACTGCGGACACACTTCCCATACTGCATACCATTGCTGCTGTCATTAAAACTGCTACTAACCTTTTTTTCATCCTTGAATCCTCCCTTGTTTGTTTTTTATATTAATTTTTTATTTTTTCTTTATCTGAAGATCAACGAATACTGCCCCGAGAACTACAACGCCCTGACACACATACTGCCAGTAGAACGGCACGTTCATGAAATTCAGTCCACTGCTTAAAAGATCCATGATCAGTGCGCCGATAAAAGTGGCTCCGATTCTTCCAACACCACCACTCATACTGGTTCCACCTACAACTGCAGCTGCAATTGCAGTAAGCTCTGAGCCCTGTCCAAGTGTCGGCTGTCCACTGTACAGTCTGGAACAGGAGATAACACCATAGATACCATACAAAAATCCAGCAAATGTATATACGATCCAGATAACTTTTTTGCTGTTGATTCCTGAGAATCTGGCAGCTTCTGCATTTCCGCCGATTGCATATACTTCACGGCCAAACTTTGTCTTATTGAGCAGAACATAAGTGATTGCCAGAATAACAGCTGTATAGATAATCGGATATGGAATCGTATTCATTAAATATCCGTTTCCGATTTCTCCGAAATCACCGGAAATACGAATCGGTGTACCTGCAGAACAGGTGTAGGCAATTCCTCGTCCAATGTTCATGGTTCCAAGAGTTACAATAAATGGTGGAATTTTTGTATTTGCAACGATTCCACCGTTTATTGCACCAAACACAGTTGCGATCAGAACACCTACCAGAAGTGCACCTGCTGGATGCAAACCATTGGAGATCAGGAGTGCACAATAGGTACTTGCACATGCCATCAGAGCACCAACAGAAAGGTCGATACCACCTGTGATAATGATGAGCGTTACACCAAATGCTGCAATACTGTCAAGACTGGTGATTCTTAAAATATTGATAACATTTGCTCTTCCCCAGAATTTAAATTCTGTCAGAAATCCAAATACGAGAAAGATTCCCAGTGCTCCTGCCAGAATGCCTTTATTCAGGTATAAATACTTCATAACCGGATTTTTTGGAACGCCTCCGGAGATTTTTTCCTTCTTTGTTGTCATTTGTTGGCACCTCCTGTTGCATATTTTAATACCAGTTCTTCTGACAGTTCTTCTCTTGCCAGTTCACCTGTCTTCTGTCCTTCATGCATTGTAATCACTCTTGTTGAAAGATTCAGGATCTCCGGAAGTTCTGATGATATGAAAATAATTCCTACCCCTTCTTCTGCCAGCTCTGTGATCATTTTATAGATCTCAAATTTTGCCCCTACATCAATTCCCCTTGTCGGTTCATCCAGAATCAGAATCTTCGGGTTGGTAGCCAGGCATTTTGCAAGAACAACCTTCTGCTGATTTCCACCGGATAACTGCCCTGTAATGTGCGCTGCAGAAGTTGCTTTTGTCCGCATTTTTTTCATATATTTTTCTACGATCTCTGTTTCCTGCTTTTTGTCTGTTTTTACTCCGTGGATCAGTTTGTCCAGAATCGCCAGAACTGTATTAAACCGAATATCCTGTATGAGAACCAGACCCTGTTCTTTTCTGCTCTCAGGTGCCAGAATAATACCTGCTTCAATTGCTTCCTTTGGATTTGATACTTTAAACTCTCTGCCCTCCAGCCATGCGTTGTAAGCAGCTCCTTTATCCACACCGAACAAATACCTCATAATCTCTGTTCTGCCGCTTCCCACCAGACCGTAGAAGCCAAGGATTTCACCCTGATGCAGTTCAAATGAAATATCTTTGAGAAATTTCCCATCATCCAGATGTTCCACTCTCAAAAGTTCTTTGCCTTTTGTCAGGTTTACTTCCGGATAAACATCTTTCATTTCACGTCCAACCATGAGACGGATCACATCATCGTAAGTTACCTCCCCAATATTCCTGGTTGCTATGTACTGTCCATCACGGAACACCGTAATCCTGTCTGAGATCTGGAATACTTCATCCATACGATGTGAAATATAAATGATTGCAACTCCCTGATTCTTAAGCATCTGAACAAATTCAAGAAGCTGTACTGTCTCACGCTCGGTAAGAGATGCTGTCGGCTCATCCATGATCAGGATCTTGCTGTCAACCGAGAGTGCTCTTGCGATCTCTACCATCTGCTGCTGTGCTACTGTCAGATTTGCCGGATAATCATTTACGTGGATCACATCCTGAACGCCCAGTCTTTCCAGAACTTTATAAGCATCTGCTTCCAGTTTCCTGTCATCTACAAATCCACTCTTTTTGGATGGCATCCTGCCGAGATAAATATTCTCTGCAACTGTCATATATGGAACAAGACTCAGTTCCTGATGAATAACTGAAATTCCAAGTTCTTTTGCATCACTTACTTTTTCAATTTTTACTTCTTTTCCATTGATAAAAATCTGTCCTTCTGTCGGTGTATGAATTCCCGCAAGAATTTTTATCATGGTTGACTTTCCGGCACCGTTTTCTCCGAGAAGTGAATGGATCTCTCCTTTTCTCAGATCAAACTGGATCTTATCCAGAGCTTTTACACCGGAAAAGTGTTTAGAAATATTTTTCATTTCCAAAATAGTTTCCATACTCACACCCCATACATTTCACTTTTCTTCTGTTGCTCATGTTGTTTTCCGTTTCGTTTTTGTTAATCAAATTATAGCAGGCTGACCACTTTAATCTATCTTCCACTTTTGGTTTTTGTTTGTCATTTTTGTTTTTATAAAGCAAAAAACAGTAATGTTTTTGGTGATTTTCACCGTATCGCATTACTGTTCATTGTTAATTTTGTTTTATTTTATTGTCTTTTTTATCTGTTTTCTGGTTATTTTTTGCCCTGTTCCAGAATCTGTCTCATCGTTTCGATATAGTCTCTTGCTTCTCCCGGACGGCTTCTCGACAGAAGAATTCCCGGAATTACAATTTCAGATTCATAATCCTTTCCCATCAGATATCTGCACAGATTTTCCATGGAACGTTCCCCAAGCTGTACCGGATCCTGACCACCAAGTGCCTGCAGGATATTATCATCATCCAGCATCATGTTCACCAGCTGCTCCGTAATATCAATTCCAAACACCGGAATCTTCAGTCCCGCATTCTGCACCGCCATAACGGCTCCGACTGTACCGCCTTCGTTCGCGCAGAAGATCATATCCAGATCCGGATTGGCATCCAGCACTTCTTTGACAATTGGTGTCGATGTACTTGCATCCCAGGCATCCACATCCTGAACAACATCAATCAGACTCTGTGTCATGGACAAAAATCCTCTCGTCCGGCTTTTACTGGTATCCGGAAGCAGTGCACTGAACTGGATGATTGCAGTTTTTGGCTTCCTGTCCGGAAAATTTTCCCGGATATACTCTGCACATTCTTTTCCAACCATCTGTCCTATATTGTACTGGTTCGCTTCGCAATATCCTGTCAGCCATTTACTTTCCATGCTCAGATCCACAGAATAAATGTCAATTCCCTGTTTTGCCGCATTTTCCAGACCTGCAAGCGATCCCGTCGGACTGACCGGATAAATGCAGATTGCATCCACTTCCTGCTCCATATAGTCACTGAGCAGTCGTGTTTCCCTTTCCAGTTCTCCACCGCTCTGCCCTTCAATGACGGTTGCCCCATATTTTTCTGCTGTAACGCGCATGGCAGTCTGCATTACTTTTTCGGTCTGATCTTCCAGAAGAATTACAGATGCAATTGTCGTCCCTTTTAAATCATCATTTTTCTCTTCATCTGCCAAATTTTCTGTATTTTCGTTTTTCATCTCCTGTATCCGGACTCCCCAGATCAAAGCGACAGTAATACCAATGACAGCCAAAAGCAGAAGCCCTATTTTCTTTCTTTTTTCCATTCTTATCACTTTCCTGTGTATTCATCTTTTACCGCAGAACGCATCTGCCGGAATGCAGATGGTGTCAGTCCTTCTTTTTCCTTAAATATGGTCGAAAAATACTGTACATTCGTGTACCCTACCGCCTCAGCAATATCGTACAGCTTCATATTTGTCTGAGTCAGCATCATTTTTGCTTTTTCTACCCTTACATTGATCAGATAATTTGAAAAAGTGCATCCCATCTGTTCATGAAAAAGTTTGCTGAAATACGAAGTATTCATAAAAAAGCGGCCGGCAATATCCCTGGTGGACAATGCTGTATTGTAATTTTCTTCTACATACTGCAGAACCTGATCAATCATCCAGTGCTTTCTTTTCCCGTTGTTTTCCTGATAGACTTCTACAAGTTTTTCGACAAATTTTCTGAGGCAGTCCCACATTTCCGTTACAATCGTATCGCTTCCAATATAAATCAGCTCCCGCATGACAGTCATGCACTGCATCGCCAGTTCATCTGCATACGCCTCGCACTCCGGAAGACATGCTCCTGCAATCCTGTTAATAAAATTCATATAAAACAACTGCAGTTTCATCATATCTGCACTCTGCAGACGTCTGGAGGAACTTTGCAGAATCGCCTGAAGTTCTGTCTGTGCTTTTTCTGAATCTCCATTACGGATTTCTTTAATCAGCAATTTAAAATCATATTCTCCATAAACATCATCAAATCTGGTATTCAGTTCCTGCTCTGTCTCCTGATTACGAAGTGCCAGGATTCTTTTTTCTTCGGCACGTTTCTCTTTAATCTTCTTCTGTGCCATTTCATAAGATCTGTGGATTCCGGAAAAATCATCAGTCACATCTCCTGCTGCCATAAACAGTGATATATTCAGTTCCTTCTGCAATGCCTCAAGAATCAGCTGAACCCAGTTTTCTACCCGCTCCATGAACTTCGCTTCCGGATCATCCCCGAATAAAAGCAGTACGATCTGGCTTCCTCTCATATAAAGATACTGACATTCATAGCAGTCTTCCTGAAGATTTCGTCTGAGCCACTGGTACACAGACCACATATCTGATTTCACTTTATCATTCACAAAAAAGGTATGCTCTCTGACCTGCATATTCACAACTGCTGCCGACTGAAATGGAAAACCTATTTCTTTCCTGCTTAATTTTTGCAGAAGTTCTTCTGTTCGTTTTTCTGAAGTTTCAAAAATCAGATCTTCATAAATATGTTCCATCAGCATTTCAGATGCCGCTGACTGTTTATCAAACACTGTTTCTTTATTTTTTTCTTTTTTCAGTTCTTCCACACAGCGCTTGACGCTATCCAGCAGTTCTTCTTCATCCACCGGTTTCAGAAGATAGTTTATTGCACCCATGCGGAGTGCTCCCTGTGCATATTCAAAATCATCATACCCACTTACTACGATCATTTTGGAAAATATGGAGTTTTCATTTAATTTTTTCATAAGATCAATTCCAGACAGTTCCGGCATTCTGATATCTGTAATCACAATATCCGGTTTTTCTTTCAGTGCGATTTCCAGTGCTTCGCCTCCATCTTCTGCCTCATAAACTTTTGAAATCCCATATGATGACCAGTCGATTGTCGATACCAGCCTTTTTCGTAGCCATAGTTCATCTTCTGCAATTAACAGCCGCAATATCACACAACTCCTTTCTCCACTTCAGAAATATTTTCCAGTCTGATTACTGCTGTGGTTCCCTCTCCATAAGTACTTCGGATCGTAAGCCCGGAACGTTCCCCATATTGAAGCTGGATCTGATAATTCAGATTTCTGAGTGCATATCCTTTGTTTCCCATAGAATTCTCAAAAGTATTATCACATATCTTTTCGTTCAGTTTTTCCAGCTCCATTTCACTCATCCCAATTCCATCATCTTTTACGGTAATCTGTACACAGTCTTTTTCTTTTAAAGCAGTTATTTCTATCTTCCATTTGTCACTCTTATTTCGAAATCCATGAATTACCGCATTCTCCACCAATGGCTGCAGAAGGAACTTCGGAACCGCCAGTTCTTCCACTTCCGGATCGATATCATACACAAATGTGATCTTATTATTGACCCGCACATTCTGTACTATGATATACTGCTTTGACAGTTCAAACGCTTCTCTGAAGGTTACGATCCGCTTTCCTCCTGATACTGCGATCCGGAAAAATTTTGATAATGCCATAACAAGCTGTGCAATTTCTTCCTGCTTGTTGATTTTTGCAATGCTGTACGCAGATTCCAGTGAATTGTACAGCATATGCGGATCCAGTTCTGTCTGAAGCATCTGGATCGTTGTCATTGTAACTTTGTCCTTCTGTTTAAGAGCTGCCCTCGCTACATTACATACACGTTCTGTCATCCTGTAAAATTCGTCACTGACTTCCATATATTCATCTGCCTGTCGTCCTTGTTCCGGTTTTTGCAGTACATCCGGAACTTTATTCTCCGAAACCTGTTTTTCGATATCATGAAGAACCGACAGCATTCTCTCATTTCTCTTTTCTATCATTGCATTTACAGTCCAGGCTGCACCAAAGGCCACTGCTGTCAGAAATACAAATGCAAAAACTTTGATTTCATCTGGAAAACCATTTTCTGACAGAATCTTTCCTGCATCTGTCACACTCACATAATACCAGTTATTTGCTGCAGAATAGTTCCAGTTTAATATGTAATTTCTTCCATCAATTTTCAGTTCTCCGATCTGTTCATCTTCTTTTGATGTGATATAGTTTATGATATCTGTATAGGGATCTTTGACTTTTTTGAAATCCTGCTGTTCTTTGGTACTTACTATATTTCCATAAGGATCCAGAATTGCAAGCCAGGTCGGCTGAATCTGAAAATTTGCAGACAAAAGCCTGTTGATATAACGCTCATCCACGCAGGCAGTCAGATATAGTTCGTTGCCTTCTTCGTCACGGATTTCATAATTTCGCACCAGATCATAATCATTAAAATATTTTCCCAATGTCGGATTGCAGATAATGTTCTGATAGGGTGTCGCAATTCCCCATTTACCCACTTCTGCCTGATAACAGTCCATCGTATTTGACAGAACATTTGGAAAAAAAGTAGCATCAGATACCAACAGCAGCTGCCGATATGGGTAATAAAGATAAAATCCAGAAAATCCGCCGACATTATATGTCTCATCCAGCAGAGAAGTATAGGTAGAAAAAGTTTTCTGCACCAGAGAGTAAATATCAATATCCCTGCATTTCAGGTCAGGAATCATCACCACATTGTTCTGTTCCATTGCAAATTTTAACGATACACCCGCATCAGAAACTGCATCCAGTTTTCCTTCTACAGATGCCATGTTTTCTGTCAGCGTATGCTGAATATCTTCTGCCATGGACTGTTTTGATTTTTCCTGTGAATTCTGATATAGAATATAGGAAATCAACATACAGGGAATAACCAGGGCAATCCAAAAAATTATAAACAGTCGAATTCTGAATTTATTTGGTCTTTTCTTTTTATTTTTCATTCTCTTCCTTTAACATTTGTGCACTATTAGTTTACATATGTATAATATCATTATCCCAATAACATTTCAACCGTTATACTTTTTCCAATTAATGGATAAAACACCAACAGTTACTGTTCACTCCGTTCACAGTAACTTGGTCAAAATGCATTCCAAATCACCTTCGGTGATGGCATTTTGCCC
>NZ_JBBMEI010000032.1:0-42908 GCF_040096655.1 Blautia intestinihominis
CTCAAGATGAGATATCCCATCCGAAAGGAGTAAACCCCCTTGAAGACGACGAGGTTGATAGGGCAGGGGTGGAAGTGTGGTAACACATGGAGCTGACTGCTACTAATAGGGTGAGGGCTTGACCAACAAGCTTGGTTATGATATAATTGCTTAGTCAACATGTATGTGGTTTTGAAGATACGATATATCTTCTAATAATCCTCCTTAGCTCAGTCGGTAGAGCATGCGGCTGTTAACCGCAGTGTCGTTGGTTCGAGTCCAACAGGGGGAGTTTTTTATACCTGGCTCCATGGTCAAGCGGTTAAGACACCGCCCTTTCACGGCGGTAACAGGGGTTCAAATCCCCTTGGAGTCATTAAAAATAATAATTGTGATTTTTGGATGACTTGATTACGACATTTGGTGTATAATACATCATATAGTTATATGCCGATGTGGCTCAATTGGCAGAGCAGCTGATTTGTAATCAGCAGGTTATCGGTTCGAGTCCGATCATCGGCTTTTTGGACCTTTAGCTCAGTTGGTTAGAGCAACCGGCTCATAACCGGTCGGTCCTGGGTTCGAGTCCCCGAAGGTCCATTATTGTTTTTTGGCCCAGTGGCTCAGTTGGTTAGAGCGCCGCCCTGTCACGGCGGAGGTCGTGAGTTCGAGTCTCATCTGGGTCGTTTTTTAAGGGATCTTAGCTCAGCTGGGAGAGCATCTGCCTTACAAGCAGAGGGTCATAGGTTCGAGCCCTATAGGTCCCATTTTTGAATATGCCGCAGTGGCGGAACTGGCAGACGCCCGGGACTTAAAATCCCGTGGGTAGTGATACCCGTACCGGTTCGATTCCGGTCTGCGGCAGTGATATGAACTTCAATCCAATTTGGATTGAAGTTTTTTTTGCTTGTCATAAACGATGATTTGCTATATACTGTTTGGAAGAAAGGCGGTCAGACCAAAATATGGAGATAGTGAAGACATTTGGAAATTACATAGAGAAATGGTGTGAAACGTCACCGGAAAGAGCGAGGTGGCTTTTAAAGACAGGATGGGAAGCGCAGAACCTGAAATTTCGTTTTCTTCCAGAAGGGCAGTTGAATCCATCGGATCAGTATCTGGCCGGCATGATGATGAACGTTATGACACAGCCGCTGAAGCATCCAGAAAGTTCGGTTATGGTAAGTGTATTTACTCCGTGCGAACTGCTTCAGGAGGCAGGACTGTATCCATACAATGTAGAAAGCTTTTCCTGCTATCTTGCGGCATCACAGGCAGAGAGGCCTTTTCTCCAGGGAGCAGAGGATTCTGGAATTTCAGAAACGCTTTGCAGCTACCACAAGACATTTATCGGAGCGGCAGAGAAGGGGCTTCTTCCGAAACCAAAATGCATCGTCTATACGAACCTGGCGTGTGACGCAAATCTTCTCACATTTCACAGACTGGCAGAGTTTTTTGACATCCCGGTCTTTTCTATTGATATACCATCTGCACAGACACCGGCAAATGTGTCTTATGTAGCAACACAGCTTCGGGCGCTGGTTCCTTTCCTTGAGAAAGTGACCGGCAGAACGATTGATGAATCAAAACTGAAGGAACGTCTTGCAAGAAGCCGGAGGACATTGCAGAATTATGATAAGTTCCAGAGCGCAAGAGCAGATAAATACATACCTTCAGACCTTGTTTCTTCGCTTTACAGCGGAATGACAAACAACATTCTTCTTGGAACAGAGGAAGAAGAACTTTATACACAAAAACTTCTTGAAGATGTCAGCAAAGCCCCTGCCAAAAAAGGCAGACACATCTACTGGATGCATACGATCCCGTTCTGGTCAGAAGCCGTGAAAGATGCACTTCTTCTGAAAGAGGAGGCACAGATCGTAGGATGTGAGCTTGCACAGGTGGCGGACATCACGAAGCATTCCGAGGATCCTTATGAGGAGATGGCATTGCGCCTTGTATATCATGCCCTGAATGGTCCCGTTTCACGGAGAATCGAAGCAGGGATCCGTCATGCAAAACAGGCGGGAGCAGACGGTGTTGTCTGGTTCAATCACTGGGGATGCAAGCATACCCTTGGAGGTTCCAGAATCGCCAAGAAACGCTTTGAGGAAGCAGGGATCCCACTGTTGATCCTGGATGGAGATGGCTGTGACAGGAGCCATGGCGGAGAAGGACAGACTTCCACGAGACTGGGAGCATTTCTGGAGATGCTGGGGGATTTTGATCATGAATAAAACATATTATGTCTGTAAATATACACCGGTAGAACTTCTTGAAGCCCTTGGAGGTGAGTGCGAGATCCTGAATGATATGCCGGAGGGATTTGATCTGGCAGAGCAGGTAGCACATCCGAATATCTGTGGATTTGGAAAGGCAGTCCTTGAAGCAGTTCTGGCAGGCAAAGTAAAAGAACTGGTCCTGGTCAACTGCTGCGATACGATCCGAAGCGTCTATGACATTCTGGAAGACAGCGGCGAGATGGATTTTTTGTATATGGTGGATATGCTTCACTGCGATACGAGCTGCAGCCGTGAGAGAACTGCAGCACAGTTAAAAGATCTTGTAAGAGCCTACGGTGAATATAAAGGAACTACCTTCGATAAAGAGAAATTTCTCAAAGCTTTTCATCCAAAAAAGAGAACGCAGGATCCGCATCTTGCAGTTCTCGGAGCAAGAATGGGAAATGAACTTTTTCAGATGACACAGGATGCCATGCCGCTTCCTGTAGTGAATGAGACCTGTGTCAACAACCGTTCCGTGGGAGACACCCTCCCGGAAGCAGATCTGGACTTTGACCAGCTTATGGAATGGTACGCAGAAGAACTTCTTCATCAGATCCCATGCATGCGTATGATGGATCACGCAGGCCGCAAACAGTTTTATCAGGATCCATCTTTAAAGGGGATCATTTATCATACCGTAAAGTTCTGTGATTTTTACAGCTTTGAATATTCTGATATCAAAGGCCATACCGATGTGCCGCTCCTCAAGATCGAATCGGATTATACCGTGCAGAGCAGCGGGCAGCTGAGCACACGTCTGGAGGCTTTTGCAGAGAGCCTGAACATAGAGACAGAAACGAGAAGGGAGAAAACCATGGGTAAAGGATATTTTGCAGGAATCGACAGTGGTTCTACCAGCACGGATGTTGTGATTCTGGACAGAGACAAAAAGATTGTTTCCAGCGTGATCATGCCGACAGGAGCAGGGGCCGCGAATGGCGCGGAGCGTGCATTGGAAGAAGCACTCAGACAGTCTAACCTTAACAGAGAAGACATCGATGCAGTCGTGACCACAGGATACGGAAGAACTGCGATCTCTGATGGCGACAAGAGTATCACAGAGATCACCTGCCATGCAAGGGGCGCCCATTTCCTGGATCCATCTGTCAGAACGGTCGTCGATATCGGCGGGCAGGACAGCAAAGTTATCCGCCTGAATGATGACGGTTCTGTCAAAAACTTCGTCATGAACGACAAATGTGCCGCCGGAACAGGAAGATTCCTGGAGATGATGGCAAAAACCATGGAAATGAACCTGGATGAACTCAGTAAAGTAGGACTTTCCTATCAGGAGGATATTACGATCTCCAGTATGTGCACAGTTTTTGCCGAATCAGAGGTGGTTTCCCTGATCGCACAGAACAAAGCAACCGATGACATCGTCCATGGACTGAATAAGGCGGTTGCGGCCAAAACAGCCTCCCTCGTGAAACGTGTCGGAGGGGAAGAGGCATATATGATGACTGGCGGTGTTGCACAGAATCAGGGTCTTGTCAAAACGTTGGAGGAGAGACTGGGAACGAAGCTGGTGATCAGCGATAAATCACAGCTTTGCGGAGCTCTTGGTGCAGCATTATTTGCAACAGAAATGTAAGAAGGAGGTACTATCGTGGCAGACTCTAATATTACGAAGCGTGCACTGGCATCGGCATTAAAGGAATTGATGGAATCTACCCCATTCAGTAAGATCACCGTTTCAGATATCTGTGCAAAATGCAATATGAACCGCAAAAGTTTCTACTATCATTTCAAGGACAAGTTTGACCTTGTGAACTGGATCTTTGATGTGGAGTATCTGAGCCACGTACAGCTTGGCGTAGATCTGATCGGATGGGACAGTGTCCTTCATCTCTGCGATTATTTTTATGAAAATAAAGATTTTTACAGGAAAGTCATGAAAGTAGAAGATCAGAATTCGTTTTCCAATCATTTCCGGGATATCGTAGGACCGGTCATGGCAGAGGATATCAAAGAAATCCTTGGAGATCAGACGAACACGGATTTTTATGTAAACTTCTGGAATGATGCGATCATCTGCGCGTTCGGCAGATGGATCTCAGAGAGAAATCCGGTACCACCGAAGGAATTTGTGAAATTACTCAAATCCTGCATCAAAGTGATCATCAAGACACAGGAAAGACTTGACGCATAAAAGTACAAAAATATAAGCCTTATTCACTCAGCAAACGAATGAATAAGGCTTTTTTGGTGGAGTTAAAGTGCTTTGGTAAAAAGTTCTTTCAGCGGCTGGTCAAAGAGGTTGTACGGTGTCCTGAAAACTTCTCTGCCAGGTGTATAGAGCGTACCGTCAGGTCCGAAGCCGACGACACTGGTCGGAGAAGAGATGATATTTCCGATCACTTCTGTATCGCAGAACAGATCCAGTGGGATCGTGCGGTATCGCTGGGCACTCCGGTCTTCGGTTATTTTCTGGTAGATGGCGTGGCGGGTCTCAATGGAGCAGTCCACATTGCTGAAAACAGCGGCGAACGGGCAGTGCATTTCTTCTGCAAAACGGAAGTAAGTGCCGGCCAGGATCTCATCACGGTCTTCCTCAGAATAGAGATGATACAGAGAGTACAGGAGACGATGGTCTCTGAGTACGAGGCAGGCTGCCTCTGCCTGATCATCGTATTTCACTGCGAACAAGACGTTGTTCAGTGCTTCAGATTTTTCTGCGAGCTCTTCTGTTATTCTGGAAGGATCACAGAGAAGGATGATCGCACAGTCCGGGTTATTCTGGATAAGAGGAAGTATTTCTGCGGGATCATCCTTCGTATAGAGGAAGTAAGTGTAGATTCCAAGTTCCTTGCCCTGTTTCAGTACAGAATCATATTTTGTAATAAAATCCGGCAGGGAAGTATCGATGACCAGTGAAAGCAGCCATGGAACATTGATATCCTCTGTGCGTTTCAGTTTACGGATCATGTGCGCGCCTGTCGTGCAGCCATTGTAACCGATATTCAGACCAAAGTCGATCAGTTTCTCCTTATCCATGTGCTTGAGGACATCCTCGATCAGTGGATAATAAGGGCTGTTTTCGTTGTTCAGCATTGCACGTGATATTTCAAAAAAAGACTGCTGGAACCGGCCGTTTGCAAAGTTCAGTGCCATATCTACGAGATTTCGGGTGCATCGCTCCGGAGATTCATCGGAATCTTTGAGCGCAGTCTTTATAAAAGTCTTTATAACAATTCGAGAAGTTTTTGCTGTCATTTTGATATCCCTTCGATAGAAAAGTTGTGGAATACAGACGAAAAAGACACGTTTCAGTCTGTATTATCGTTACTTTTAATTAAATCACAAACCGAAAGGGTATGCAATAGACATTCTGAAAGACATGTCCCAAATTTAGGCTGAGAGTGCGCTGTTTTACCCCTTTACACCGCCAAGCGCAACGCCTGATACGATAAACCGGGAAAGCAGGATGTACACGATGATAACCGGGAAGATGGAAAATGCGATCATCACATAAACCTGTCCCATATCAAACTTCAGGAAATCTGCACTTCGAAGCTGTGCGATCAGTACAGAAAGTGTTTTTTTCTTGTCTGGTTGAAACGGAATACGATCAGGCTCAGAAGCCCTGTGATGACAAACAGGAATACGGACAGTGCACCGCCCATGCCGTAGTTCTTGCTGAACAGATGCTTGTTCAGGTACATGATCAGTGTCATGGTGGAACGCATCGGATCACCGGTTCCGTTTGTAAGGATCTGTGGTACGTCAAACATCTGCATGCCGCCGATCAGGGATGTGATCATAACGTAGATCAGGATCGGGCGGAGAAGCGGGAGAGTGATCCTTCTAAAAATCTGGGAGGATGTCGCACCGTCCACTTCTGCAGCCTCATAGAGTGACGGGTCAATGCCCATCATGCCTGCCATCAGAAGGATCGTTGTATTACCGAACCACATCAGGAAGTTCAGCAGTGCAACAAGCGTCCGGGCACTCCATTTGTGGCTGAAAAAAGAATATGCCTGTTTCAGGATCCCCGCATGGACCAGCATGGCATTGATCGGACCGCCGTCTGCAAATAAGGTAAAAAACAACATTGCAAAGGCAGATGCCATGATAAGGTTCGGAAGGTAAATCACAGTCTTAAAAAATCTCTGTCCCTTAAGACGGAGGCTAGGGTTGGAAAACCATGCACCGAGGAGCAGGGAAACCAGGATCTGCGGAACAAATCCCATCACCCACATGATCATCGTGTTTTTGAAATAGATCCAGATCTCACCGTCCTGGAAGAGTTTTGCATAGTTGGCAAAGCCCACAAAGTTCGGTCCGACCTGCGTAAGTCCCGATCTGTAATTTTCAAAGAAGCTGTTATAAATTGTAGTGATAAGCGGAACAAGCTGGAATATGAGGTATACTACTACAAACGGTATCAGAAAGATATAACCCCATTTGTTATAGCTGACCGCCTTATGGTTATTATTCTTTGCCATTTTTGTCCTCCATAAGTCTTTTCCATAATGTAAAACGTGCCCGCCTGATGGTCAGGCAGGCACGTTGGTTGTGGGGCTTAGTAAGTAAGTTCTGGATATTTTTCTACGACTGCTTTGTAGAACAGGTCGAGAATTGGAAGTGGATTTAACGATGCCCTGCTGTGGCTGATCACGGCAGTGGCGGCATACATCAAAGAGACGGGTGATTATGAGATCCTGGATGAGCCAGTGCCGTTTGACTGCAAAAAGGGAACCGAAGAGCCTCTGTTTGAGCATCTGAACCGGTCTTTCCAGTTTACTGTGACACATCTTGGACCGCACAGACTTCCACTGATCGGAAGGGCGGACTGGAATGACTGTCTGAACCTGAACTGCTTCTCCAGTGAGCCGGGTGAACCTTTCCAAACGACAGGACCTTCTGAGGGATCGGTGGCAGAGTCGGTATTTATCGCGGCAATGTTTGTAAAATATGGCAGGGAATTTGCAGCGATCTGCAGACGTACAGACAGGGAAAAACTGGCAGCAGAGGCAGAAAAAGCGGTATCAGAAATGCATCATGCTTCTGCAGCCGGCATACACCAGATATCATCTGGAACTTGGCGAGATCACATCTTACCCGCCGGGATACAAGGAAAATGCAGGAATCTTCTGTCATAATAATCCGTGGATCTCGATCGCAGAGACAATGATCGGAAGAGGAGACCGCGCATTTGAAATTTACCGCAAGATCTGTCCGTCCTGCATCGAGGAGATCAGCGACATCCACAGAACGGAACCATATGTATGTATATTCACAGATGGTGGCAGGAGCAGATGCACCGCGGTTTGGCGAGGCAAAAAAAAGCTGGCTGACAGGGACCGCAGCGTGGACGTTTGTGAACCTGTCGCAGGCACTTCTCGGAATCCAGCCAGAGTATGACGGACTTACGGTAGATCCGTGTCTGCCTGGAAGTTTTGGTGATTTTACGGTAGAACGCCATTTCCGGGGAGCGGAATATCATATTGAGATCCATAAACCGACGGGTGTCCAGAAAGGTGTCAGATGGATCGAGCTGGATGGACAAAAAATTACCGGAAACCAGATTCCTCTGATCCCCGGTAAAAAAGAATATCATGTGATCGTACAGATGGGCTGAAATTAATTGGTGGAAGCGACTGCTTTTGCTGCGGCTTCTTCGCTGAGGATCGTTCCTCCGCCAAGTACCATATCTCCGTCGTAGAGAACGGCAGCCTGTCCAGGTGTGACGGCTCTCTGCGGCTCCTGGAAGGTGATCTTGATGAGATCGTCTCCAAGCTGCTCAACAGTTGCTGGCTGTTCCGGCTGACGGTAGCGTGTCTTGACTTTGCACTGGATCGGTTTGTCCAGATGATTCCATGGGATCAGATTGATATCGTTGATATAGCAGTAATTACTCATAAGGTCATCCTTACCTCCGAGGATGACCTTATTGGTATCCAGGGATTTGCCGCAGACATAGAGGGATTCCGGTGCGGAAATACCGAGACCACGGCGCTGGCCGATAGTGTAGTGGATCTGGCCTTTGTGCTTGCCGAGGACTTTACCTTCTTTGTCAACGAAGTCGCCAGGTTCGGAAGCCTGTCCGGTGTACTGCTCGATGAAGGACGCATAGTCACCGTCCGGAACGAAGCAGATATCCTGGCTGTCCGGTTTGTCAGCATTGATGAAGCCCTGCTCCTGCGCGATCTGACGGATTTCTTTCTTGGTGTAGGTACCGAGCGGGAAGAGTGTGTGGGCAAGCTGATCCTGAGTCATGGCGTAGAGCACATAGCTCTGATCCTTGGTCGGGTCGAGTCCTTTCCTGAGGATAAAACGTCCTGTCTCCGGATCCTGCTCTCTGCGTGCATAGTGACCGCTTGCGATATATTCACAGCCAAGTTCTCTTGCCTTATCGAGAAGGGCGGAGAATTTCAGGAAACGGTTACAGTCGATACACGGGTTCGGTGTGCCTCCGTGAAGATAAGTATCTGCGAACTTATCGATGACGCTTTCGTGGAATTTCTCCTGCATGGGAAATACGTAATAAAGCATGCCGAGACGTGCGGCAACACTTCTAGCATCCTCTGTATCGGAAGGAGTACAGCATGCCCGGTGTCCAGGATAGCTGCACTGTGGATTATCATAAAGCTTCAGAGTGGCACCGGCGCAGTCGTAGCCCTGCTGAACCATCAGATAGGCTGCAACACTGGAATCAACACCGCCGCTCATGGCAATGATCGCTTTTTTATTCATAAATTTTTCTCCTGTTGATTGTAGATTGGATTGTAGAGTGATTTAATTTATGGTATCATTATAAGAAATCAGTGTCAAGCAATGAGGAGACGCGCTCCGGGAAAAAAATAAAAAATGTGTTGACATTGTGAATGAGACATGTTATATTCAACCTATCGGAGAAATAGGTAATACATTTTCCGGAAGAAATTTATCTAAAATAAGTAAAAAGGAGGAAGAATCATGTTTACAGGAAATGCAGTTCAGAGAGAAGTCATGTGTATGATGGATCAGGAGATGTGTATGGACATGTGCATGTCTATGTTTTGCTGTACTTCTATGTATCGGATACTTCCTGAGATATCTGCCGACCACGTATAAGAGATGACAGATACTGAGATGTAAATAAAGCATTTTTTAATGCCGGACAGATTGCATGAACAGGGAGGATCCAGAGGACTTCCTGTTATTTTTTTATGAATAAGAGTTCCGGGAACGGATAGACACATGCAGGAGGTCGCAGCCACTTACAACTTAATAAAGAATAAACAAAAAAATCAAAAATAAAAGGAATAAGAGAGGGAAAGAACTATGAAAGCAAAAAAGATCATCACATTATCACTTACAGCAGCACTGGCAATCGGAGCACTCACAGCAAACGGCGTGATCGTAAGCGCTGACGCAGAGAAAGGAACCATCAAAGTAGCAGCTTCCGCAACACCACACGCAGAGATCCTTGAAGAAGCAAAACCGCTCCTTGAGGCAGAGGGATGGGATCTGGAAGTTACCGTATTTGATGACTATGTACAGCCAAACCTTGTAGTAGAGAGCGGAGATTTCGATGCAAACTACTTCCAGCATATCCCATATCTTGATAACTTCAACGAAGAGCAGGGAACACACCTTGTAAATGCCGGTGGAATCCACTACGAGCCATTCGGAATCTATCCAGGAACAAAAGAAACTCTTGATGATCTGGAAGACGGCGACACCATCGCAGTTCCGAACGATACAACAAACGAAGCAAGAGCACTTCTTCTTCTCCAGGACAATGGAGTGATCACTCTGAAAGACGGAGCAGGACTTGAGGCAACTGTCAAAGATATCGAAGAAAACCCGAAGAACATCAAGATCGAAGAGCTGGAAGCTGCACAGGTTTCCCGTGTCAAAGATGAAGTTGCATTCGTTGTATTAAATGGTAATTACGCACTGCAGGCTGGATATTCCGTATCCAACGACTCCATCGCACACGAAACTTCTGATTCTGAAGCAGCAAAAACTTATGTAAACGTAATCGCAGTCAAAGAAGGAAACGAAGACAGCGAAGCGATCAAAGCTCTGGTAGATACTCTGAAATCTGACGAGATCAAAGACTTCATCAACGAGAAATACGACGGAGCAGTTGTTCCATTCGAAGATTCTGCAGATGACACAGAAGAAGCAGCAGACGAAGCTAAAGATGAAACTGCAGATGCAGACGCTGAAACAACAGAAGCAGCAGCTGAAGAAGCAGAATAATTTAAGTTCAGGATGTTTATTAAGGGACAGGGGGAAATGATCTAAATGGAACCGATGATACAGGTAGAGAACCTCTGCAAGCGTTTCAACACCAAAGGTGGAACGGTAGAGGCAGCCAAAAACATCAGTTTTTCCATCGAAAAAGGAGAGATCTTCGGCATCATCGGTCTCTCCGGTGCAGGCAAGAGTACTCTGGTACGATGTCTGAACCTTTTGGAAAGACCAACATCAGGAACAGTCAGAGTCAATGGCAAAAATCTTACGGAGCTCTCAGAAAAAGAGCTTCGTAAAGAGCGTCAGAAGATAGGAATGATCTTCCAGCATTTCAATCTGCTCATGCAGAGAACAGCACTGGATAACGTCTGTTTTCCAATGGAGATCGCCGGGATTAAGAAGGCAGAGGCACGTAAGAAAGCTCTGGAATATCTCAAGATCGTAGGACTTGAGGAGAAAGCACTTTCTTATCCATCACAGCTTTCCGGTGGACAGAAGCAGAGAGTTGCGATCGCGAGAGTGCTGGCAAGTGATCCGCAGATCCTTCTCTGTGACGAGGCGACCAGTGCACTGGACCCGCAGACGACCAAGGCGATCCTGGAACTGATCAAAGAGATCAACAGGGATTATGAGATCACTGTAGTTGTCATCACACATGAAATGAGTGTCGTACAGGAGATCTGCGACAAGGTAGCAGTTCTAGAACGAGGAGCTCTCGTAGAAACCGGAACTGTGGAAGAACTTTTCCGCAATCCAAAGACAGATGAAGCCAAAAAGCTGGTATTCAGCGGAAGGACCCAGATCCAGGAGATGAAGGGCAAACGTCTGGTACGTGTAACGTTCCAGGAGAAATCTTCCTTCGAGCCGGTGATTGCAAACCTGGTCCTTACTTACCGGACACCGGTCAACATTCTGTATGCTGATACCAAGAACATTAATGGACAGGCACAGGGAGAGATGATCCTGCAGCTTCCCGAGATCGAGGAAGTGGCGAATAAGATGATCCAGTATCTCAGAGATATCAATATGGGCGTAGAGGAGGTGAGCTCAGATGTGGGATAATGCAACAATTACGATGCTGCTGGAAGGCACAAGAGATACGTTATACATGACGCTTGTCTCCACATTTTTCGGATATGTTCTGGGGCTCCCTCTTGGAATCCTGCTTGCAGTTACAGACAAAGAAGGTATCCGTCCAAATGCACCATTATATAAAGTTCTGGATGTGATCGTAAACATCCTCAGAAGTATTCCGTTCCTGATCCTTCTGATCCTGGTGATCCCGCTCACCAAGCTGATCGTGGGTCAGAGTTACGGTTCCAGCGCAACGATCGTTCCGCTGGTGATCGCTGCAGCACCGTTCATTGCACGTATGGTAGAATCTTCCCTCAAAGAAGTTGAGCCGGGTGTGATCGAGGCAGCAGTCAGCATGGGCGCAGGAACAGGAACGATCATCTGGAAAGTCCTTCTCGCAGAGGCAAGAACTTCCCTCCTCGTAGGAGTTACCATTGCAGTCGGAACGATCCTCGGATATTCTGCTATGGCAGGAACTGTCGGCGGTGGCGGTCTCGGCGATATCGCGATCCGTTATGGATATTATCGTTATCAGACAGACATCATGCTGGTTACGATCGTGATCCTTGTCGTTCTTGTACAGATTCTTCAGGGACTTGGCATGATGCTTTCCAGAAAATTAGACAAAAGAAAAGCCTGAAATTTATAATTATGTTAGAAATTTTATAAATTTATTAGAAAAAGGACAAAAACTCCTCACATTTATATTGTAAGATGTAATTGTCTTAAAGGAAAAGCCTTTTAAGACCTCCGGTAACACTTCAATGCCGGGAGAGTTGCCGGAACTCTTTCCTTTCCCTAAAAATAAAACAGAACTTTAAACTGCCGCCGCCTGACAAGATTCGTCGGGCTGGCGGCAGTTTTCTGTTTATCCGATTGATTTATAGGTTTTAAAGATTAGAAATTTTGAATGAACTGGTCAATATAATAAATAGCAGCACCTACGGCAGCAGCTTCTGTGCGATAATGGCATACGCGGATATAGCTGCCATCTCTCTCGAAAGGATTTAACTTTGATGCTTTTTCACGAAAATCCTCGATATAATCTGCCATATAGGCACCAACATTTCCTCCCAGTATAACATCGCAGTCAAAGCACATTCGAAGATTATTTACGGCGATTGCCAGATAATCGGTATAATCTTCAAATATATTCTGAATTCCTCGGTTAGTTCCTGATTTTAAAATATCAAAAAATTCTTTTAAATTTCCTTCTGTGAAATCAGTTAGTACATTGGCAGTACAGTAAGCATCCAGACATCCATATCTACCGCAGTAACAGCGCTTTCCATGAGGTATGATTGTCATATGACCGAATTCACCGCCTCTGTTATTGGAGCCTCCGTAGATCATTTTATTATTCATATATGCACCACCAATACTACTGCTTAGAGAAAGATATGCCACAGCATCTTTATAATCTCCTTTCCAGCTTTCTGCCAGGCCGGCAGAGTTTGCATCATTGAAGAATAAAAACGGTTCATGTATATAGTCGCTGAAGAAATTGTAAATGTTTAAAGACAGAGGAATTACGGTTGCGTATGTTACAGTCTTATGATCTTCGCCTATGATGACTGGAAGAGCAATGCCAACTCCAAGTAATTTAGAACGGTCAGGTATGTTCTTCGAAACAATTTTTTCGAATTCCTGTTTCAGAATGCAAAAGTAGTCGTGACTTTCGTGGAATGGAATTCGAAGTCTTGTATTATCAATGATATTTAAAGCAAGATCAATCAATACGATAGAAAGATGATTTCGAGTGATATCAATACCAATCGCATATCTGGAATTTGCGACACATTGATATCTAATTGCTTTTCGCCCTCCGGTGGATTGGAATTCTCCGGCATTTTCAATAAAACCAGATTCCTGCAGTGCATTAAGGTTACGAGTAGTTGTAGGAAGGCTGATGCCGAGAGATTGTGCAATTTCCTGTCGGGAACTCTGTTTATTTAAGTATAGAAATCTGAAAATGTCTCCGGATATTTTGGATTTATTAAGATACTCTTCCATTAGGTTTGCCTCCTTTGGTGCAGAATATATAAAAAATATATTGCTTATATGCATATAATAGCATTTTTGTTGAGTGAATACTAGAGGATAAATAAAAACTTTTGTTAAAACATTGATGCAAATAATGTGAAAAAAATGTCAATATATAAGATGAAACAGGCGTAAATATAAAAAATGCACAAATAAATAATTATAATTTGTTATATATTCTACAAACTTACATAAAAGTATTGACATAAGTAAAACACAGGAATATACTCTTAAATAGAAAACAGGTCAAGCAAATTAAAAAGGCGGTGAAGTAATGGACGAAATCAAGATGCGGGTCAGCGGAGTAGAGAAATCCTTTCCTGGCGTAAAAGCATTGAGCGGAATTGATTTTGCAGTAAGAAAAGGAACCGTTCATGCGCTTTGTGGTGAAAATGGAGCTGGAAAATCTACACTGATGAAAATTATCATGGGATTGTATCAGGCAGATAAGGGTCAGATATATCTTGATGAAAAACCAGTAACAATCAAGAATCCTATACAGGCTATGGAAATGGGAATTTCCATGGTAGCACAGGAATTAAATTATGTGCCGGAACTTTCTGTAGAGGAGAATCTTTTTTTGGGGCGGCTTCCAGTTAACAGATTCGGAAAAGTAGACTGGAGAAAAATAAGACGGGATGCCAGACAGTTTCTTAAAGATGAGAATCTTCCATATGAACCAACACAGAAACTGAAAACTCTGACAGTATCGGATATTCAGATGCTTGAGATTATCAAAGCAGTTACAAATAATGCACAGGTTATTATTATGGATGAGCCGACATCTTCCATTACAGATCGCGAGGTTGAAAAGCTTTTCCGTAAGATAGAAGAACTGAAAGCACAGGGTATTTCAATTATTTATATCTCACATAAGATGGAGGAAGTTTTCCGAATCGCAGATGACATTACAGTCTTAAGAGATGGTGCTGTAGTTTCAACAGACAGAGCGGAAGATCTTGATCTTGATACGGTCATTGCCAGAATGGTTGGACGAAAACTGGATAATGTATATCCGAAAGAAACAGTTCCGATTGGAGACAAAGCTCTTGAGATAAAGGATTTTTCTCAGAAAGATCTCTTTGAAGATATAAATTTCCATGTTGCGAAAGGTGAGATTGTTGGTTTTGCCGGATTGGTCGGAGCTGGAAGAACAGAGACTATGAGAGCGATTTTTGGTTTGGATCCTCATGATTCAGGTCAGGTTTTCATTAATGGAAAAGAGGCAAAGATTAAATGTCCTCATGACAGTATTCAACAGAAGATGGTCATGCTTTCTGAGAGCAGACGAGATGACGGAATTATTCCTGTCAGGAGTGTTATGGAAAACGCCAGTCTTGCCAGTCTGGAAAGAATTATCTACAAGGGTTATACGCATAAGGCAAAAGAAAAACAGAGTGTAAAAGAAAGCTTCGAGAAGATGCATGTAAAGACACCGACTCTTGATACCGCTATTTCCACACTTTCCGGAGGAAATCAGCAGAAAGTACTTTTAGCAAGATGGCTTTTGTGTGAGCCAGATATTATGATCCTGGATGAGCCGACAAGAGGTATCGATGTCGGAGCAAAATTTGAAATCTATAAACTGATTACAGATATTGTAAAGGAAGGCAAAGCGGTCATCATGGTATCCTCAGAGCTTCCGGAACTGATTGGAATGTGTGACAGAATCTATATCATGTGCCAGGGTAAAATAAGCGGATGTATCAACAGAGAGGAATTCTCTCAGGAAGTAATTATGAGATACGCAACTGGCTTAAAGAACGGTTGAATGTGCGGAGGGTAAAGAGAATGAAAACAAAAAAAATAAATAACTTACAAAAATTTAGTATTTATATTGTACTGATCGTATTGTTTGTGGCATGTAGCATTATCAGTCCATATTTCCTTCAGTACAGCAACCTGATCAATGTTACAAGGCAGTTATGCGTCGGAATTCTGATTGCATATGGTGAAATGCTTCTGATTATCAGTGGATTTCTTGATCTGTCGGTTGGTTCTGTACTTGCATTGGCAGGTGTTTATTCTGTATCTGTTTACAAAGCGACAAACTCTATTTTACTTGCACTTATCGTAGCAGTAGCAACTGGTGTGGGATGTAATCTTGTCAATGCATTTTTCATTGCGGAGTTTAATGTGCCGGCATTCATTGCGACGCTTGGTATGCAGCAGGCAGCCAGAGGACTTGCCCTTTATTTTACCGGTGGACAGAATATTCTTCAGTTAGGAAATTTTGTTAAGATCGGACAGGGAATGGTAGGTCCGGTGCCAGTGCCAGTAATTCTGGTGATACTTGTAACAATTGTTGTCTGGTATCTGGTCAATAATACACGATATGGACGTGCACTATATGCAATCGGTGGAAGTCGTGCGGCAGCAGAAGCGAGTGGTATTAATGCAAAGAGAAATATTTATAAATCTTACATATTAAATGGTATTATGACAGGACTTGCAGGAATGATTTTTATGGCAAGAAATAATGCAGGTCTTCCTAACGGTGCAATTGGATATGAAATGACAGGTCTGACAGCAGCAATCGTTGGCGGTACTTCTTTTACAGGCGGTATTGGTACAGTAAGTGGAACAATAGCCGGAGCATTTATCATTGGTTTTCTGGAAAATGTTATGAATCTTCTGGGTGTTAACTCTTATATTCAACAGATTATTGAAGGTGCAATTATTGTTCTTGCAGTAGCATTTGATGTGGTAAGCAAATCTAAAAAATCAAGAAAAGTGATCATTGTTAAAGAAGAGGGGAATAAACAGGCGTAAAAGAGAAACTATTCTGTCGAGGAAGTGACAGTATAAGTAAATCACATTTTATTAAGGAGGAAGTAATTTATGAAGGCAAAAAAAATCGGAGCAATTTTATTGGCAAGTGTTATGGCAGTGTCTATGGTACCGGCGATGAGTGTCAGTGCAGCAGATGCAAAGAGAGTATGTTTTGTTGCAAGAGCAAGTTCAGATACCTTTGCGGCATGGCTTACAACTGAAATGAAAAAGCAGGCAGAAAAGTATGATGATATTGAACTTACCTGTGTAAGTGGCGAGGGCGATGATAATAAAGAAAACGGTCTGCTGGAAGATTGTATTACAAAACAGTATGATCTTGTTATTGTACAGTCAAATAATAATGGTGCTCAGGCTCCGTATGTGCAGCAGCTTGTAGATGCAGGAATTCCGGTTATCACAACAAATCCGACTACACATCAGAATGATCTGGATGGTGGAGATGATACTTCTGTTATGGCAGGAACGGGTACTGTTGATGCAGATCCAATCGAGCAGGCAAAAGTCAGTGCAACAAGAGCTGTAGATGAAGTTCCTGAAAATGCAAATGTTGTTGTATTGAAAGGACCTTCCGGAAATTATCATGCAGATAAAAGACGTGAAGCATGGGATGAGAACTTCTTCAGCAAACGTACAGATGTAAATATTCTTTATGAAGATTTTGCAAACTGGAACAGTGATGAAGCACTTACATTGATGGAATCCTGGGTACAGGCGGGAACTCATATTGATGCTATCATTTCTATGAACGATAACATGGCAGCAGGTGCGATTGAAGCAATCAGAGAAAATAAAGATTATTTCAATGAAGATGGAACAGCGAATTTTCTGGCATATGGTGTTGATGGAACAGCACAGGGATGTCTCCTGATCAAAGAAGGACTTCTTACTTCTACAGCATTACAGTCAGCAGCAGACCTTGCTGAGAAGAATCTGGAGTACGCAGAAAAAGTTGTTAATGGTGAAATGGAAGTAACAGATGTAAATGATTATGTAGATGCTCCGGAAATCAATGCAGATAACGTAGATGATTACATTCAGATCTATATTGATAATGGTGAACTTACCGAAGATGATGTGAAAGCAGCTGAAGAATAATTAGGTTATTAAGTGTTGCCCGGTATGCCAGAACATATCGGGCAATTACTCTAAGAAAGGGGAAGTTACAATGAAGATGTTACAGAAAAGTGCTGTTATGAGAGGCACAGATAATATGGTAATTAAAGAGATTCCTGTTCCTCAGATTAAAGACAAAGAGGTTCTTGTATCATTAGAATATGTTGGAATTTGTGGATCAGATGTACACTATTATCATAATGGATGCTGTGGTGCATACAAAGTGGATCTTTCAGAGGATTTCATGTTAGGACATGAGTGTGCAGGTACGATCGTTGAAGTGGGTAAAGATGTGGAAAATCTTAAAGTCGGAGATCGCGTTGCTCTGGAACCGGGAATTACTTGTGGTAAATGCGAATTCTGTAAATCAGGACATTATAATTTATGTCCAGATGTTGTATTTCTTGCAACTCCTCCAGTTCAGGGATGTAATGAAGAATTTATCGCTTTTCCAGAAGATATGTGTTTTAAACTTCCAGAAAATGTATCTACAAAAGAAGGTGCACTGATTGAGCCATTGTCAGTAGGATTTTATGCAGCTGAGCAGGGAAATGTAGGAACTGGAGATACAGTTGTAATCCTTGGTTCTGGATGTATTGGTCTTGTAACCCTGTTGGCATGCAAAGCACATGGTGCAGGTCAGATCATTGTAGCAGATCTTGTTCAGGCTCGTTTGGATAAAGCCATGGAACTTGGAGCAACAGCTGTGATTAACAGTGGAAAGGAAGATGCTCTTGAAAAAATCAAAGAACTGACCGGTGGAAGAGGTGCAGATGTAGTATTTGAGACTGCCGGATCACCTGTGACTATTGCACAGACTCCATTTATTGTCAGAAGAGGGGGAACAATTACATTAGTTGGAATTTCCTCAAAAGAAGAAATCAATTATAATTTTGCTCAGATTATGGACAAGGAAGCAACAATTAAATCTGTGTTCCGTTATAAGAATATTTATCCAAAAGCAATTGCAGCAGTTGCAAGTGGAGCAATTGATGTTAAGAATATTGTAACACATGAGTTTGATCTGGATCATATTAAAGACGCATATGATGAAGCTGTAAATAACAAGACAGACCTTGTTAAAGCAGTTATAAAGGTAAAATAATCTATGATTTATATTGGTATTGATTTAGGAACATCTGCTGTTAAATTATTGGCAATGGATGAAAATGGAACGATACTGAAAACAGTATCAAAAGAATATCCATTATTTTTTCCGCATCCGGGCTGGTCAGAACAGAATCCGGAGGATTGGTTTACGCAGAGCGTAGAGGGAATGAAAGAACTGACAGAGGGGATTGATCGTTCCAAGGTTGCTGGAATTGGCTTCGGGGGACAGATGCATGGACTGGTAACGCTGGATGAGAATGACAAGGTCATTCGCCCGGCAATCCTCTGGAATGATGGACGTTCCCAGAAAGAAACAGAATATCTCAACAACGAGATCGGTAAAGAGAAACTGTCTGCATATACAGCAAACATTGCTTTTGCAGGTTTTACAGCTCCGAAGATCCTGTGGATGAAGAAAAATGAGCCGGAGAAATTTGCAAAAATCGCCAAGATCATGCTTCCGAAAGACTATCTTGCTTACAGACTTTCCGGATCTTTCTGCACAGATGTTTCTGATGCATCCGGTATGCTCCTTCTTGATGTAAAGAACCGCTGCTGGTCCAGGGAAATGATGGAGATTTGCGACGTAAGAGAAGAACAGCTTCCGAAACTGTATGAGAGCTGGGAAGTGGTCGGAACGCTGAAGCCGGAAGTGGCAGCGGAACTCGGATTTTCTGCTGATGTCAAAGTTGTGGCAGGTGCCGGAGATAATGCAGCAGCTGCGGTCGGAACAGGAACCGTTGGTGACGGACAGTGCAATATTTCTCTTGGAACGTCAGGAACCATTTTTATCTCCAGCAAGAACTTCGGCGTTGATGAGAATAACGCACTGCATTCTTTCTGCCATGCAGATGGAAGCTATCATCTGATGGGCTGTATGTTAAGTGCGGCATCCTGCAACAAATGGTGGGCAGAAGAAATCCTTCAGACCAAGGATTTTGCAGCAGAACAGGCTCCGATCGAGAAGCTTGGTGAAAATCATGTATTCTTCCTTCCGTACCTGATGGGAGAGCGGTCACCGCACAACAATCCGGACGCAAGAGGTGTGTTCTTTGGAATGTCCATGGACACCACAAGAGCTGACATGACACAGGCTGTTCTGGAAGGTGTGGCTTTCGGACTTCGTGATTCTCTGGAAGTAGCAAGAAAACTCGGCATTAAGATCGAACGAACCAAGATCTGTGGTGGCGGTGCGAAGAGTCCGCTTTGGAAAAAGATCATCGCAAATGTGATGAACCTTAAAGTAGATGTCCTTGAAGTTGAGGAAGGCCCGTCCATGGGCGGAGCCATGCTGGCAGCCGTAGGATGCGGAGCATATCTGGATGTTGAGACCATCGGAAAGAAGATGGCTCACGTAGTAGACACCGTTGAGCCGGAAGAAGAACTGGTGGCGAAATATGAAGAATGTTACCAGAGATTTAGAAAGTTATATCCTACATTAACCCCCTTATTTTAATAAAAAAAGATACCTGGAAATTATGATGCATGATTTCTGGGTATCTTTTTTGAGTTGTTTATTACCTCCGATAACGATTAAAACAGGAATAGATTTCTTGGAGTCTTGGCATGGCATAGCCACAGGAAATATAAGAACCTCCGGACAGGAAGGAGAGTCCGTTCTGCTCAAGCTGTCCGGAAAGAATTTCAATGATGTCTGCGACAGTGCGGCGGTCATCGGCAAGCTTTTCGATGGCATATTTGAGAAGCAGTCCAAGTGCTGCTGTCTGCTCCGGATCAATCAGCTGCTCCACGTAGCGGAGATCTACATCCTGTTTTCCAATCAGGAATCCATCTTTTCCATGTACTTTTATTTTGAGCTGTTCCGGGCGGCCGGCGTTTCTTCCGTGCGAGCGGATGGAAGGAGCCTGCTTTTTTATGATGCGATGACTTGCCGGAAAGGCAAAGGCTGATGCTTTGACAGGATTCAGAGGATACTTTCCACATAATGCCCTGACTTTTTCGGAGATATCCACAGGATGATAGGAATCCATCTGGATAATCGTGTCTGCAATGTGGAAAAATGCTCCGGAACTTCCGGCTACGAGGATTGTGGATATCCCGGCCTTTTTATAAAGATCTTCGGCACGTTCAAGAAATGGGGTAATTGGTTCTTTTTCTCTGGATATCACTTCCTGCATGAAAGTATCACGCACCATGAAATTTGTGGCAGACGTATCTTCGTCCAGCAGGAAAACTCTGCTTCCAGCCTCCATTCCTTCTACGATGCCAGCCGCCTGGGAGGTACTTCCACTGGCGTCTTCCGTGGAAAAACAACGAGTGTCTTTCTTATTCGGAAGATCATTGATGAACAGAGAGATATCTACATCTTTAATAAAACGTCCGTCTTCGGAGCGAAGTTTCAGCGCGGTATCGTCTGTGATGACGTATTCGCGGCCGTCACCGGAAATATGGTTGTAGACGCCAAGCTCCAGGGCATTCAGAAGCGTGGATTTGCCGTGATATCCGCCTCCTACGATCAGGGTGATACCCTCAGGGATTCCCATGCCGGAGATTTTGCCTTTGTGCGGAAGATCCATGGTGACGCGCAGAGATTCCGGTGAGGTAAAAGGAATGGAGCCTTTCATTGGACGAGAGGAAATGCCGCTTTCTCGTGGAAGAATGGAGCCATCTGCGACAAAAGTAACGAGATTTCGTTTGGCAAGCTGGCTTCGGATATAGGTCTGGTCTTCGGCGAGAAAGATAGTCTGTTCCAGTTCTTTGTGATTGATGTTTCTGTAAAGAAAAGCTTTCTGCACGCAGACCGGGAGGAAGTCGAAGAGGATTTTTTCCAGCTCAGTGGCATTGATCGTTCTTCCGTTGGCCGGAAAACCGATGAAGAAACGGGCAGTGATCCCTTTTTCTGTGATCTCGCAGGCGGTTCGCTCTAGGATTTCCTGCCCACAGTGACTCACCGAGATCAGACCGCTCTTGCCGGAGCCTTTGGCACGGAAGGTGTAGTGGCTGACTTGTTTTTCAAACTGTCTGGTAAGATAATCAGACAGCGTGATGCGGGTAACATGATCGCTATAATATTCCCGTGGAAATCCCGCAGTTTTGTGGGGAATCCGGACACTGATATGAGAAGGCGAAGCAAAAGGATCCCCCTGTACGTGGTCGATTGAGAGGATATAATTGTCAAACTGGTAACTGCCTTTGAGCGATTTATAGGCAGGATAACTTTTTCGGTGGACAGAATGCAAAAGATTCTGTAGATCGGTGGATTGCTGCATGTAGATGACCTCCATAATCATAAAATAAATACGAATTGTAGCTTGAATATGAATAATATTATTGTAACGGTGGAGGCGAATTTTTCAAGAAAAATTTGAGAAAACTGTGAAATAAGTAATGGAATTCTTATTTTTTGATTAAGAATTGTGAGGATTGTAGAAATATGGAAGTATTTGATTTATAATGTGGGAGATATGCAGAATTGCGGGGTTACTGTTCACAGGTAGTATCCCGCGAGGTGTTTTGCCATGAATATGGCAAAATCCCGAGACATACGGGGCAAAATGCCATCACCGAAGGTGATCTGGAATGCATTTTGACCAAGTTACTGTGAACGGAGTGAACAGTAACATTGCGGGAGCTGCTTGCAGCGGAGCAATTCGTTAATATCGGAGTAAAAAATTCAATCGAAAGGTGGTTTTATATATTATGGAAAGAAAAAACGCATGGCTTTCTTATGGAGAATCGGATGAGAAAGAGATGGAGAAACTTGCAAAGGATTACCGCGCATTCCTTGATGCAGGCAAGACAGAGCGTGAATGTGTGACGGAACTTGTCAGAGAAGCAGAAGCCAACGGATATGTCAGCCTTGAAGCAAAACAGGCAGCAGGCGAGAAGATCCAGCCGGGAGATAAAGTATATGCAGTCGGAATGAAAAAGATCATGGCACTGTTCCACGTAGGCCAGGAACCGCTGGAAAAAGGTATGAACATCCTCGGCGCACACATCGACTCCCCACGTCTCGACGTAAAACAGAATCCTCTGTATGAAGACACAGACCTTGCATACCTCGATACCCACTACTATGGCGGTGTCAAGAAATATCAGTGGGTAGCTCTTCCACTCGCGATCCACGGCGTGATCGCAAAAAAAGACGGCAGCGTAGTCAACGTTACCATCGGTGAAGATGAAAATGATCCGGTCGTATACATCACAGACCTTCTGATCCACCTTGCAGGCAAACAGCTTCAGAAAAAAGCAGCCGAGGTCATCGAAGGTGAAAATCTCGACATCCTGATCGGAAGCAGACCGCTCAGCGAAAGCACCGATGAGAAGAAAAAAGAAGCAGTCAAATCCAATGTTCTCCGTATCCTCAAAGAGAAATACGATGTAGAAGAGGAGGATTTCCTTTCAGCAGAGCTTGAGATCGTTCCGGCAGGCAAGGCACGTGACTGCGGTCTGGACAGAAGCATGGTAGCTGCATATGGACAGGATGACCGCGTATGCGCCTATACTTCCTTTGTCGCAATGATGGAAATGGACGCACCGAAACGCACAAGCTGCTGTCTCCTGACAGACAAAGAAGAGATTGGAAGCGTCGGCGCAACCGGAATGCAGTCCAGATTTTTTGAAAATACCGTTGCAGAACTTCTGGATGGAATGGGATGCTATTCTGATCTGGCACTCAGAAGAACTCTCCGCAACTCCAGCATGCTTTCCTCTGATGTAAGCGCGGGCTATGATCCGGCTTATGGAGAATGCTTCGAGAAAAAGAATGCTGCATATCTCGGAAGAGGCATCGTGCTCAATAAATTCACAGGAGCAAGAGGCAAATCCGGCTCCAACGATGCAAATGCTGAATATGTTGCGGAAGTCCGCAGGATCTTTGACGACCATCAGGTTGCATTCCAGACTGCAGAACTTGGCAAGGTCGATGTAGGCGGCGGTGGAACCATCGCATATATCGCAGCCCTTTATGGAATGAACGTGATCGACAGTGGTGTGGCAGTCCTGAGTATGCATGCTCCGTGGGAAGTTACAAGCAAAGCCGATATTTACGAAGCAAAGAAAGCATACAAGGCATTTTTGCTTGATGCATAATAAGATATCTGAAACAGTAATAAATCAGGCTCCATGAAGGGGCACCAGAGGAGGATTTATGGACAACGATACACTGATCAAAGTAGAAGACTTATGCAAGATTTACAATCCTGGAGAAAACGAAGTGCGTGCTCTGGATCATGTGAGCCTGGAGATCAAAAAGGGAGAACTGGTAGCGATCATCGGACAGTCCGGTTCTGGCAAATCCACGTTTATGAACATGCTCGGATGCCTTGATGTTCCGACTTCCGGCAGATATTATCTTAACGGAACAGATGTGTCCGAAATGACGGACAATGAACTCTCAGAAGTGCGAAACCGTGAGATCGGTTTTATCTTCCAGGGCTTTAACCTGATCGCAAATCTGAACGCGATCGAAAACGTAGAACTTCCCCTGATCTACAGAGGCACAGACAAGAAAACAAGACACCAGCTTGCCGTAGATTCGCTCAAACTGGTCGGTCTGGAGAAACGTATGGATCATAAGCCAAGTGAAATGTCCGGTGGTCAGCAGCAGAGAGTTGCGATCGCGAGAGCCATTGCCGCACAGCCGCCGGTGATCCTGGCAGATGAGCCGACCGGAAACCTGGACTCCGCATCCAGCAGGGAGATCCTTGCGATCCTCAAAAAGATGCACAAGTCAGGACGAACCGTGATCCTGATCACACATGACAATGGAATTGCGGCTCAGGCACGCCGTGTGGTACGTATCATGGACGGAAAAATCGAATCCGACACAATAAATGAGGATTTTGACCAGGAGGCAGAGGCATGAAGAAGAAAAAATCCAAAAAGAAACTGCTGATCGGTGCAGGCGTGATCGCAGTTGTGGCAGTGGGCGGCGTATCTGTCCTGGGAGGCAGGTCATCCGGCGAGGAGGCAGTTCCACAGGTTGAGGTGGTAAAAGCCGAGATCGGTGATGTCCAGCAGACCGTGGAGGCAAGCGGAACTGTAGTCAGCGAAGAATCCAAGACATATTTTTCTCCGGTGAATGCCAAAGTAGACAAGGTCGATTTCAAAGAGGGCGACACCGTCAAAGCCGGAACAGAGCTGGTGGCTTTTGACAAAAAGGATCTCGAAAGAGAGCAGAAAAAAGCTGATCTGAACGTAGAGTCCGGGAAATTGGACATGACCAATACGATCAACAAATCGGACAAGGCAGTTCAGAAACAGAAAGATGCCGCAGGTAATGCGTCAAGCCTGAAACAGCAGGTGGCAGCGCAGGAAGATTATGTGGCGAGCCTTAAGGCACAGATTTCTCAGGTAACAGCCAATGCACAGGCACAGGCAGCAGCAGAATCTGCAAGAAAAGCAGCCGAGGCGCAGGCCGCCCAGGAAGCTGCACAGCAGAAAATCCAGCAGGAATATGCAGCCGACCTCAGTACATATCAGAACAAAACACTCCCGGCATATCAGAATACGCTGAATGAACTTAACAATACGATGAATCAGACTCTTCAGGAATACAATCAGTCCGAGAGTGAGTATCAGATGGCTTTTCAGACCTGGTCGGCGGATCAGACGGACGAAAATGCAGATGCACTTTCCATTGCAGAACAGTTACGGAGTGAGTCACAGATTGCATATCAGGACGCAAAGCGTGACTACGAAGATTATAAGGCACAGAAGCCGGAAGCACCGGTGTTATCTGATTACACAGGAGAAAGTTCTGCAATCGTGTCAGATGGAACCAAGACAGAAACATCCTCTGATTTTTCGGATACTACAGAAACCGCGACAGTAACAGCAGATACCTCTGCTCTGGAATCTGAGCTGGAAAAAGCCAGCAGCGATCTTGCAGAGCTCCAGTCCAAACTGTCCAGTGAAGAAGCAACTGCAGAAGCAGACCCGGGAGCTGTGACCGAAGAAGAAAAAGAAAAAATGGAGATCACCAACAACCTCGCAGAACTGGATCAGATGTCAGCCAAGGAACTGGTAGAAGCAGCCAAAAAAGGAATCCACGCAGATTTTAACGGCGTAGTGACAAAGGTTGCCGTTGTGGAAGGCTCTACAACAGCACTTGGTACAGAACTTTTTACTCTGCAGAATACAGATAAAGTAGATGTAACGGTAAACATTTCCAAGTATGACTACGACAAGGTTCAGGAAGGACAGAGCGCACAGATCACACTTGCAGGAAAAACATACGAAGGCGAAGTTATCAAGGTCAGCCACATTGCGACGCAGAATGAAAAAGGCGCATCCCTGATCTCAGCAGATATCCGTATCAAAAATCCGGACGAAGATATTTTTCTCGGTGTAGATGCCAAAGTAACGATCCAGGCACAGAAAGCGGAGAATGTTGTCGTTCTGCCGTCCGAAGTTGTCAATATTGGCAAAGAAGGTTCTTTCTGTTATATCCTTGAAGATGGTGTGATCACCAGAAAAGATATCACAACAGGCATAAGTTCTGATGATTATATCGAGGTAACGGATGGCATTGAGGCAGATGAACAGGTGATCCGTGATATCGGTTCCCTGCAGGAAGGGATGACTGCACAGGCCGTGGATGCCAGCGCAGAAGGTGCCGATGGAACAGATGCTGTTCCTGCCGATGCAGAAGATGTGGTTACAGAAACAGAAGAAGGTGCTTGATGGGCGGATTGTATGAATACATAAAAATGGCAGTCCAGAACATCCGCGCAAATAAAGGACGTTCTTTTCTGACCATGCTTGGAATCATCATAGGTATTGCCTCGGTTATTGCGATCGTTTCTATCGGTGAGGGAACCAAGAATCAGATGAACAGTGAGATCGACGGGATCGGTGCCGGCAAGATCGCGATCAGCGTCAGCAGTGATGCCATGACAGAGGACGAATGGATCACACCGGAAGATGTGCAGGAAGTCCGTAAACTGGATGATGTAGAGGGAGTCAGTGTTTCAAACAGTTATGACGGTGAGACTGTGACTGGCAAGGGTACTTTTTCTATTATGTTAACCGGCGAGGGCCCGGATGCCAAAATGATCAATAACTCTGAAATGAAATACGGAAATTATTTCGGAGAGCAGGAGACCGAGGAGGGCAAAAACGTCTGTGTCATTTCCGATTCCGATGCCAAAAGACTGTTTGGCACAGATGATGTCGTGGGTATGAGCCTTGATATCACCTGTTATGATTCTTCCAAATCATTTCGTATCATAGGTGTCACGACTCAGAAAGAAAATGGAACTTTTGTAAGTTATACTTATGATGGAATGCCGGTTACGGTGAATATCCCGTATTCATCCATGGATGATCTGGTTGTAGGATCTGATGAATTTTATTCGATCACTGTCCAGGCAGACAAAACACAGGATTCCCAGGGGATTGCAGATCAGATCGTTCACCTGCTGGAAAAACGCCATCAGTGTGCCGGAGAAGATTATTTCCAGGTTGAGAGTTTCCAGGATATCATGAAATCTATGAACGAGATGCTTGGCATGGTCACGACTTTTATTTCTTTTGTGGCCGGAATTTCTCTTCTTGTCGGTGGAATCGGTGTCATGAATATCATGCTTGTGTCTGTCACAGAGCGAACGAGGGAGATCGGTATCCGTAAATCTCTTGGAGCCAAGACTGCTTCTATCATGCTGCAGTTCCTTGCAGAAGCAGCGATCCTGACAGTCATCGGTGGCCTGATCGGAATCCTGCTCGGTGTGCTGGCGGCATATGGAATCTGTACGGTCATGAGTAATAGCATGGGAATGGCAATCTCACCGGGAATCAGCCCGACAGTCGTGCTGGCAGCGACTTTGTTCTCCTGCGCGGTAGGTGTTTTCTTTGGAATCTACCCTGCAAGAAAAGCCGCAAAACTGAGCCCGATCGAGGCACTGAGACGAAATTAAATATAACGAAGATCCTTCATCTTTCCCGAGGTGAAGGATTTTTTGTGCAAAAAATGTGACCGATTTCATAAAATCTCCTTATTTTTATCACATAAGGGTCACAAATCCAGCCTATATTGTTAGCTGTAAGCAACAGAAAGCAAAACAAAAAATCAAAATTAAAATAGAAGAGAGGAATTGATTATTATGAAACGTAAATATGCAGCAATGGTATTAGGACTGACAATGGCACTGACTTCTGTAAATATGGCATATGCAGCAAGTGATACTGCTGAGACAACAGAGGCTGCAGCAGAGGACGAGAGCGCAGATTCCACAGATACAACTACAGATGAGGCAGAAGCTACAGAAGTTTACGGTGAAGTTACAGAAGTCGGAGAGGACAGCATTACGATCAATGTAGGAACTCCAAAAGAAGGACAGCAGCCGGATGGTGAAAAACCAGAGGATGGCAAAGACGCTGGAGATAAAGATGCAAAGGCTGACGATTCCAAGGACGAGAAAGCTGATGACAGCAAAGATGAAAAAGCAGATGATTCCAAAGATACAGAGGAAGACTCTACAGATGAATCCGACAGCACAGACGAGGCAGCAGCTGATGAGAAAGATGCAGAAGCTCCAGATGACAAGGGCGAAGCTCCATCCATGTTGGATCTGACAGGAGAATCTCAGACGATCACAGTAACAGACACTACAACTTACGAGAAGGAAGCTCAGCCAGAAAAACCGGACGAAGCACCGGCAGATGATCAGAAAGCAGATGATTCCAAGGATGCTGACAGCGAGGACGCCAAAGCAGACGACACAGACTCTACAGATGAGTCCGCAGACACAGAGTCCACAGATGAAACAGCAGACAGCGACAGCACAGATGCAGGTGCTGCAGATGAAACAACAGACGAATCCGCAGATGCATCTGACAAAGATGCAAAACCAGACGATACAAAAGCTCCGGAGATGAAGACAGAAGCAATCGCATTCTCAGACATCAAAGTTGGTGATACCATCAAAGTTACTCTTGATGCAGATGGAAATGCAACAGCAGTTGTTGTAATGAATGCAGGTGCACCAGAAGCAAAAGAAGATGCAGCACCGGCAGATGATAAAAAAGATGACGCATCCAAAGACGACAGCGAAGCTGCAGAGACAACAGATGACAGCGCTGACGCTGAATAATAAAACAGTCGACATTATCTGAATTTGACATAGAAATCCGCATAATTAACAGGCAGGTACTGTTCACAGGTAATATCCCGCGAGGTGTTTTGCCATAGACATGGCAAAATCCCGAGACATACGGGGCAAAATGCTATCACCGAAGGTGATGTGGAATGCATTTTGACAAATACTGTGAACGTAGTGAACAGTATTTGACAGACAAAATGACCGGGAGAGTTTTTGATCCCGGTCATTTGTCTGTCTTGATATCAGTAAATATCACCCGCACATATGGCAGGATTCGCAAGCAGACGGCGCGGTTGCACAGCCGCCAAGTGCAGTTTCTCTCAATTCCGCAGGAAGCTTTTTGCCTACGGTGAACATGATCGTGATCATTTCATCGAGAGGGATAAGCTGTGTGATGCCTGCGAGGGACATTTCCGCAGCGACCAGTGCAATCGCAACACCGGAAGCATTTCGGTTCTGGCACGGATATTCCACCAGACCGCCAACCGGGTCACATACAAGCCCGAGCATGTTCATAAGCACGGTAGAAGCGGCGTAGGTACACTGCAGTGGCGTACCGCCCATCAGTTCTGTAGCGGCAGAAGCGGCCATGGCAGCTGCAACACCTGTCTCTGCCTGACAGCCACCGACAGCACCGGCAACGGTTGCATTTCGCATGGCAAGATATCCGATTGCGCCAGCATTAAAAAGTGCTTTCTGGATATCCTCGTCAGAGAAATCATAAACTTCCTGAAGTGCAAGAAGAAGTCCCGGAACGATACCGGCAGAGCCGGCAGTAGGAGAGGCTACGATCAGTCCCATGGAAGCGTTTGTCTCCAGAGTCGCCATTGCGTAGGTGATTGCTTTTTCCAGGACATTTCCACAGATCCCTTTACCGGAAGCAAGATGCCTGGAAAGCTTCTGTGCTTCACCGCCGATCAGTCCGCCCATAGATTTGACAGGGGTTTTGACCGGGGAAAAAGCGGCATCTTTCATGATCTCAAGGACACGTGCCATCCGTGAATTTACACTCTCGTCGGTCGTCTCACCGACAATAATCTCCCTCTGGCGCATGATCTCAGAGATCGGAAGCTGATGATCCTGGCAGAGCGTCAGAAGTTCTTTTGCATTTTTAAAATCCATGATAAAAAATCTCCTTCCTTACATCTGCACGATCATGACTTCGTGGATATTTTCGTGCTGGCGGATCGTGACTCCGATATCCTCCGGAAGACGTCCGTCAGATTCCACGATCGTATAGGCGATCTCGCCTTTGGATTCGCGGAAAAGACGCATAAAAGCGATGTTTACGTTTCGGTCGCTGAGGCATTTGGTGATGTATGCCACAACGCCCGGTTTGTCCTGATGAGTTACGATCACGGCACTGTATTCGCCCGTGAAATCAACCTGTACGGAATTGATCCTTACGATGCGGACTTTGCCGCCTCCGAGAGATTCTCCGCGGACGGTCATTTCCTGACCGCTTTCGTTGACCATATGGATGTCAACAGTGTTTGGATGGATATCTGTTTCCAGCTTATTTGGCGTAAAGGTGAATTCGAGTCCTTTTTTTTCTGCAATCTCAAAGGAGTTGCGGATACGCATATCGTCTGTGGAAAATCCCATAATACCACCGAGCAGTGCGCGGTCAGTACCATGTCCTTTGTAAGTTCTGGAAAAAGATCCATACAGTGTAAATTCAACTTTTTTCAGTGGACCATTGATCATTTTCTGTGCGAGAAAACCAATGCGGGCAGCTCCGGCTGTGTGGGAGCTGGAAGGACCGATCATGTTTGGTCCCATTACATCAAATACGCTGATAAAAGACATTTTAATTCTCCTGTGGCTGTGGTGTTTTTAAGATAAATTTCTTATAAATAGTGTCTACGATGATACCGATAGCGTTGTCACCGGAAATGTTGCAGGCTGTTCCGAAGGAATCCTGTGTGATGTAAAGTGCAACCATGATGGCGCAGATCGCGCCTTCCGGATCTCCGGCTTCTGCGCCGAATACCATGTACAGGAACGGAAGAGCAGTCATGATGGAACCGCCAGGAGCTCCCGGGGAAGCAACCATTGCGATGCCGAGTGTCATGATGAACAGAATGACAGTTGCGAGACTGATCGGAAGCTGGTTCATCAGACAGACAGCAGCTGCACATGCGGTGATCGTGATCATGGAACCTGCCATATGGATGTTTGCACAAAGTGGTACAACGAAGTTACGGATCTGGGAGCACACGCCGTCAGCTTCTGCACACTGCAGATTGACCGGGATCGTTGCAGCAGAGGACTGTGTTCCAAGAGCTGTAGTATACCCAGGAACCTGGTTTTTTATAAGGGTCAGAGGGTTTTTCTTGCTGACAGAACCTGCGATCGTGAACTGGATAAAAATGCAGATCAGATGCATTGCGATAACAACAAGGAAAACTTTCCAGAGGATTCCAAGGATCGAGAAAGTTTTGCTGATTTTGCATAAAAATACGATTGACGTCTTCGTGAGTGTATTGTATCATCAACATATAAATGAAGCAAATTCATAGTATTTATGACATGGTTGAAAATTTTTCATAATAAGAGGGAGGGCGTCATGGAGATCCGTCAGGTGCAGTCTTTTGTTCATGTTGCGAGACTTGGAAGTTTTTCCAGGGCAGCGGAGACTATGGGATATTCACAGTCTGCCATTACGGTCCAGATCCGGCTTCTGGAGGAAGAACTCGGTACGAAGCTGTTTGACCGTATGGGTAAGAAAGTCAGCCTTACGCCGCAGGGGAAGCGTTTCCTGGAGCATGCCAACCGTATCCTTTATGAAATGAACAGGACGATAATGACGATGAATGAGGACAGGGAGCTTGAGAATCCGCTTCATATTGGTACGATCGAATCTCTGTGCACAGCGAAGTTTCCACGTATCCTGAGCCAGTTTCATACGCTTTATCCGAAGGTGAACATACAGATCACGCTGGATTCACCGGAGAAGCTGATCCGTATGATGGAGCACAATGAACTGGATCTTATCTATATCCTGGACACGCCGCGCTGGAATAAGGAATGGATCAAGGTCATGGAGGCAGCAGAGCCGATCGTTTTTGTTGCATCTGTAAATTCTGAATTTGCATTGAGGAAGGAAATGGTGCTTCAGGATATCCTGGGAGAACCTTTTTTTCTGACGGAAAAAAATGCGAACTACAGGCAGGCGCTGGATCAGCATCTTGCGCTTGGGAACCGCACGCTGGATCCTGTCCTTGAGATCAGCGATACGGAATTTATCATTAAGATGGTGGAGCGAAATGACGGACTTTCGTTCCTTCCATATTTTGCAGTGGAGAAATATATCCGCAGCGGCCGGATTGCCATGCTTGACGTGACCGACATTGATATTTCCATGTACCGCCAGATCTTCTATCATAAAAACAAGTACAAAACCCGCGAAATGAGTGAATTCATCCGCCTCATAACCGAGTCCGAAAATGCCTGAAATGCACCTTCAAAATATAAAAATAAAAAAAATAAATTTTTTTCAAAAAAAGTGTTGACAAAATGACAGTTATACTATAAAATACATTTTGTTGTGAGCGACAAGTACTCACAAAACAAAAGAGATGTGCGTTTAGCTCAGCTGGATAGAGCGTTTGGCTACGGACCAAAAGGTCGGGGGTTCGAATCCTCTAACGCACGCTTCAGTGAAAGGCTGGAAACCTTGAAAAATCAATGGTTTCCGGCTTTTTTTGTGTTTGTGAATTTGAGTTCGAACCTGTGACTTCCTGTGACAAGGAAATTTCGGGTGAAATCAGCTGGCAAATGCCTTTTCCATGATACTCAGACTTTCCTCCGGAGTCAGTGGATTGTATATGTACCCTAATGTTGTTGCGGTGTTGCTGTGACCGAGGCAAGCACGAATCTGATCAAGGGGAAGACCGGCTGCGTTCAGGCGGCTTGCGTAAGTCTTTCTCAGTTTATGACTGCGCTTCACGTCAGTACTGATGTGTTTGCAGGCATATTCCAGCATACTGTTAATTGAACGGAGATTTAAATATTTGCTGCCATATCCAAAGATGAAGTCATCAGGTCTGGCATCAGGAGCATTGGCTCTTAATAATTGGAAAATCTCCTGAGCTTTATGCACAACTGGAATGACACGCTCTGTATGAGTCTTGGTATGATCAAGTAATACATACACGCCCTTTCTGCCTTCCTGACCAGGAAGAATAACAATTTGTCCGGAAGCCTTATACACATCATAATAAGGATTACTCAGCTCTGTGGCATTCATATGTACCATTTCCTGTACAATCGATATTTCCCATTTCTTCATGTCAAGATCTCGCCAGCGGAGTGCACACAATTCTCCGGCACGTAATCCCATCAGAAAATTGCAAACGATGGATAAAAAGCGCGGTTCATGTTTCTTATCATATGATTTCCAGAGATCCTCAATGATATTATGATATTCGTTGGTATTGTAAACCTGAGTTTCACTGGTTGGCTTAGACACCTGACGGAATTTAACGGTTACCTTGAGTTCAGGAAATGGATTACGGGCAATATATCCATGGTCTTTCGCATACTCAAACATCTGTTTTGGAATGGTTTTTATCGTCTGCCAGGCGTGACTGGATAAATTATATTTTTTGATCAACTGGTTGGCCCAGGAATTGATATCCGAGACCTTTATTTCCTGTAAGGGTATCTGAAAAAAATCAGTTCCATCAAAAAATCTTCTCCAGTGTTTTCGGTGGGCACAAATAGTGTTAGGACTGTCAGTGATAGTTCTTTTGTAGGCGAGCCATTCTTCGAAAATATCCTGCAGGCAAACAGAAGTGGATTCTATATAGTATGGTTTTAATGCATCCAACAATTCACCGCGGGTTTTTCGTTGAATCCGTTTGTCGTAGTTCTGGGGATTGGCAGTGTACCAGGCATCTCTTTTCTCGTTGTAAAAGATTGTGTACTTGTGAAGTTTTTCTACTTTTTTTCTGGTTAGCATTTTTTCAATATCCGCTACCGTTTCCTCATCAATTGTACCATCGATAAAAAGATTTTCCAGTCTTGATTTTTTTACTTCAGTCTGCATAGTTAATCACCTTTTTATCTTTAATATGTGATTTTAAGATGCAGGGTGTCTGAAAAAGGAAGGTGCTTTTTAATTGTATAATTTTGTAGTAAATTTAGTTGAAATTTGGAACTCAAAAGTATATAATGTATTTATGGAACTCAAAAGTTGGGAGGTGAAATTAAATTGAGTCCACGCACTGGCAGACCGACAGATGCGTTGAAAAATCATGATCTGAAAGTGAGAGTAGATGATAAGCTCTATGATCGATTGCTTAAATATGCAGATGATAATAATATTACCAAAGCTGAAGCAATAAGACGTGTATTAGATGAGCATTTGCCGAAAAATTAAAAACCAGTCCAACTGCCCTGACAAGATAGTGAACTGGTTTATATGAGTCTGCCACAGGAGTTTCCCTGCAGCTAAATCTGATTATAGCACCGTGGGGAGGCTTCTGGCAACTTATTAACTGCTGCCGGAGAAAAAATCTGACAGCCGATTATGTACAAAAGGAGTCAATCATATGGAACTTGATCTTTTAATCACTGAACTGGATGAGACGACTATCCAGATCGACAAGATGAGATACCTGACAACACAGATTTCTACTAAAGCAGGTGAAAAGACAAAGCACGCAAAGAATGCTCTTCAGTATGATTTTGAAAGTCAGGAAATTGTCAAATGCGCGGCTATTCTTTCCGATTATATCGAAGCTGCGGATGCAGCAATTAAAAAGGCAGTTAGCGCGCTGGCAGAATACGATACTAAACTTCAGGCAAGAGATATTAAAGAATCTCCTGCAGAAGTTGTGGTGGATGATGTTGTAGAGTAGTTACAACATTATACACTGCATTTTTGTAAACAAATCAGAGACTTCCTGCATGGTTAACATCTGAGCAGCACGCATTGCATTCCGTGCATTTTTCCAGTCGGATTTTTTGAAGACCCGAGAGGAAGGATTGAATTTGTTTATCCAGTCAAGAACCTGATTAACAGAAAGCTTATTATTACTCAGATATGGAATATCCCACATCCTGAGACGGTATCCCATAATAATGGTAAATAACTGGCGGAAGGCGTACGCATCATGATCGGCAATATGATGCTCACTTCCGCCTTTTTTTGCATAAGATTTCCTAAAGAAAACAGACCAGTCATTCTCAGTGCGGAGAACCACACAGCTGTTACCAATTGACTTATATTTTCTGTATTGTTCGATTGATGTATAAGGTCGTGTTTCAAAATTTGCTATTTCATAAGTGGTTTCATTTATCACGGGATATACTGTATGGAATGTTTGCGGATCTGGAAGTCTTTTTAAATCAAAATCCATTCGAATGGAGCGGGTGATGTCTGTTGCACTAAAATCTTTAGCATCATTATTTTTTGCCAGATCACGAAATCCAGTGAATTTTTTTGTGGTACAGGATAAAGGACCTGTTCGGGAGAGAACTTTAGTCATAAAGGCAAGCCTGTCCTCATAAGAATCAGGTGTGTACCCTGTAGAATAACTATTGTGAGCACAGACGCCATCAGGAGCGAGTGATACATTTCCACGCGTAGTTATATTAAGCAGATCAGATTGCTGATGTTTCAGTTGCCAGATGTCTGAACTGCGATTGTCTGTTAATTTCAGGCGGGCTTCCTGAAACAATCTTGCAAAACCAAACAGATTCAGCCTGTATACAACCTCAGAAGGGGCGTCACTTATGAAACCGTCAGTGGTCACACTGAAACAGTTATAATCAAGAGTATTTAACTGATTCATGGCAGCGATAAGGCAGCATCGTACACCAGCGGTGGTGAGACAGGCATGTACAGGGGAAGTGATCCGGGAGCCACCAATATTTTGCATTATTTCTTTATAAGCATCCCAGGAGCTTTTTTCTACAACATCCTGAGCAGTTTTTCCATACAAAGAAGTAACTGCTGTTTTCAGCAGAAAATCCGGAATGGTGCCTTTTCCAATGGTGTCCTGTACACATTTGCGATCAACTACAAGTTGTTTGACAGTATGGTAGAGACTGTGGGATATCTGAAGGTCATCATCTACTAAAACAGTACCAACATATACACGGACGGCTGTGATTTCAGCTCCCAGCCGGAGGGCAAGATAGATTTCAGGTCCTGAAGCATAAACACCGTCTAAGCCCTCTGATGATTGAGGAAAAATGAGACAGCCTTCCACTGAAACAGGGATGCAAGGGTACTTGACGGATTCCGGAAAGCGGAACCTTATGTAACCAAACATAGGATCAAAAGGTGTTCGAAAATCCTGTAGTATAATCGGGCGATTATATATTTCACGTTGAATAACAACAGAATTACACCAGTCTACATCAGGTACCAGACACATACAGGTAGGATATGCATTTATCAGATCATAGTCATATGTAGTGACCTTATCATAATATCCAATGATAGAAGATCCATTATACCCACCATGATATGCGTTTTTGGCATACTCATGTAAGATTCTGCAGTCATCATTTAATGGGACCAGAGAGGTATCTTCTATGTAAGAAGGTTTATTGTATTTATTTATGATTAACTGACGTCCATGAGAGATTCTGGTCAGTCCTCTGAATTTCCTGTCAAAATCATTTGCATTATCAGGAAGAACATTAAGTGCTTTTGAAAGCTGTGGTACGGCCGATCGCACTGCAGCAGAGGAAACGGTCAAAGGCATAGTTTGGTTTTGCCCCCATAAAGCTGTGGAATATTGAAGTACGATGATACTGTCTGTTATGGCATATTCCATATACTTAACGGGGTTAGAAAGAAGGAAAGAGCTCATGTCAGCAAGTTCCTTTTTGGATATTTCATGTTTATATATGTTAACGATGTTACCAAGGTGTTCAAGTTTTTTCTTTTTTGGTGGTGCGTAGCATAACGTATCACGGAAACTGATCTGAATGGGATAAAAACGCCAGTGCCATGAACAGGTGCGAGGGTGGATATACTGCGGTTTCAGGGAAAGCATCCCACCTTGTATATCCTTCAACTTATGTAAAAAATTCCATCCTGTTAAATCAAAAGAAGTAAGATCTGCTTTGTTTGAGTGGCAGATCAATGTTACGGGAATAGCAGATTTATCAGAGTCACCGAAGGAATTGTAATATCCCAAGCACCAGGCAGACTGGTCAGAAGGATTGTAGTTCTTGTCCTGCCTGTTAAGGTTACAGTTCAACAGAGCCTCTTTCTCAGCAGGATTATCACAACATTCTATTGCTTCTTTTGAAGTAGAGTAAATCTGTCTGGCATAGTTATGAGAGTCTTTTCCAGACTTTCGCGAATGAGAAACCCAACGTTGTGTTTCGCGATAGTCAATGCCCTTTTCGGAAAGAGATACCTGAGGATAATTCGTTAAATGGAAGTTCTCAATCATCCATGACAGGGCAAAAGAAAGAGGAAGTCTGTTACCATTGAGAGAGTAGAAGATAACTTCCACAATCTGATCTATATTAACAGGATTCCAGAATGCAAACTGCCAGGTGATAATTTCGCGAGAAATCTCATCATCCGCAGAACCTGTAACATATTCGGTATCAAGGGCAATGGTGATGCGGAACTCGTTTGAAAGCATATTCTTTATGGAAGGTAACGTGCTGAAAGAAAATGCAATATCAGGATACGGGGGTTCAAACCGGGACGATGGGTTTCCCATAGTCAGGTTTGAACCCGCTTCAAAAGCCTTATTCTCTGCGGTTTTTCCTGTGGCGTAATGCGTAACTTGTTTATCAGTTACGCGTTTTGAATAACTTGTCTGTTTAAGAACGGATGAATTTTCAAACCTGTATAAAACACCAAATTGATAACAACGAGTTCCTTTTTCCTGGCGATAAGCTGTGGTGGATTTCCATCCAGCTTTTTTTAATTCTTCTATAATCTTTGGATTGTTAGAAATAGAAGTGTCTGCTAAAAGCTTTCTCATAATGCAAACTCCTTTTATTTCTTAATATGTAATTTCTACATGGGTCTTAAGCGAAAAAGTATTGCTGGTTGAAGAGTAATTGTTTGTGGTGAATTGTTTGTTCTGTATTAAATTGTGATGTTGGAGACATCATGGAATTTGTTCCAGATAAAAAAGAGGAACAGTAAGGAGGTACGGTAGTATGGATCATTCTTATCGTTATATTGCGTCTTTGACCAGAGAACCGTTCCTTTTCTACGAGATGCGTTCTATCGCAAAGCTAATGGCAGAAGGAAATTCAGATGATGCGATTGTGAAAGAAATTGTAGAGCAGAATCTTTTTCAGTACCCAACGGAAAAATCTATCACACGCATAGCAAAAGCTTGTATCAAACGGCTTCATGCACTGGAAGATGACTCACTGGTTTCTGCGATTGCATCACAGCCAACAGATGTAGCAAAACAGATTTGTCTGTATGCGTTGATGAAGCAGAGCCGATTGGCCTGGGAATTTATGGTGACCGTCATTGGCGAGAAGTACAGATTAAGGGACACGTCTTTTGGCAAGATTGATTTGAATACATTTTTTATGCGCTTGCAGGAACAGAATGATACCGTAGCTTCCTGGATCGATACTACAATAACAAAGTTAAAACAGATCATTGCCAGAGTAATGGAAAGCAATATTACTGAAACGTATGATTTAGATGACGATACCTATGCCGAAGAAGAAGGAAAAGTGTACGATGTAGCAGATGATTCCGAATGGAAAGCTGTTGGAGAGAAGATACGGATTAATATCAGGTAAAGAGGATATTTTTTATCTGGAGTTGACAGTTCACATAATGAATTGCTGAAATATGCTAATGAGAAAATGAAAGGTTGAATGATTAATTAGTAGCTTTAAGTGCGGGAATAGGAATGTACCGATAAAGGGATAAGATATCCATACATATAGACGTGAGATATAAAAAAAGCTATACTGTAAAAAAGTACCAGAGGTGGCAGCAGGAATGAAGAATAAAATTTTGGTAATCGAGGACGACCGTGCAATTTCAGAATTGTTGTGTATGAATCTGGAAGCGGCAGGATATGAGACTGTGGCAGCTTATGATGGGGAAGAAGCCCAGCGGCTGCTCTTATGGCATGAGGATGCAGATATGGCAGTGGTGGATATCATGCTGCCGGGAAAAGACGGATTTGCACTGATGGAGGATTTTAAAAAGAAAGATATTCCGGTACTCTACCTGACTGCAAAGGATGATGTGGCTTCCAAGGTGAAGGGATTAAAGCTGGGTGCGGAAGATTATATGGTAAAACCTTTTGAGATGCTGGAACTTCTGGTACGTATTGAGAAGGTGCTGGAGAGGACCGGACGGGACAGGAAAGTTCTGATGATCCGGAATATTATGGTGAATGTGCAAAGTCATCAGGTTTTAAAAGACGGGATTCCGGTTAATCTGAAACCAATGGAATATGACCTCTTTGTGCTGCTCCTCCAAAATAAAAACATTGCCCTCGGAAGGGAAGAATTGTTAAAACGGGTCTGGGGAGAAGACTACCTGGGGGAAAGCAGGACGGTAGATGTTCATATCGGACAGCTCAGAAAAAAACTGGAACTTTATGATGAGATCAAGACGATCCCGAAGCTTGGATACCGTCTGGAGGAATAAGTATGAAGCTGTGGAAACGGACAGTACTTCTTATGCTGGTAACTTTATTGTGCGCACTGATCCCAGTGGGTGCATTAAGCATTTATGTCACAGGAAACCGAAGGCTGAATAATGCAGCAGAGACTTACGGAAGACAATTGGAAAACGGGAAGACACTTCTGGAACAATTTTGGGACAACAGCAAATATGAACAGATGTCAGAGAGCGGAAAGAAAGCCTATATGGGATTTCAATTCCAACGATGCTGTGGGGCGGGCATGGCGTTGATCGATAAGAAAAGTAATGCGGCCATTGAAAACCTGACAGATTATGAAGTTGTAGGAATTGAAAATCTGGGCCTGAAGAATGAAAATGATCCATATGCCTACAAGATACAGAAACTGGGGAAGAAATATCTTCTTCTTCAAAAAGTAGTTTTATCTAAACTAGAAGGATATGACGTCCTCTCTGTTCGGGAAGTCACAGGACTCTTTACAGAGCTGAGGCAGACAGCTGGCTGGTTTACTGGAATTTATTTGGCAGTGTTTCTGATTGCAGGACTTTTTATTTATATGATGATGAAGAGGACTGTGGAACGGATGGAGAAACTGCAGGAGGTGGCAGAGAAACAGGAACTGCTCATGGGAGCACTTTCCCATGAGATGAGAACACCGTTAACCTCCATTATTGGTTATTCGGATACCCTGCGTCATGTAAAACTAAAAGATGAACAGAAAGACAGGGCATTGGAACATATCAACCGGGAGGGAAAACGTCTGGAGGCTCTTTCGGGAAAAATGCTGCAGCTACTGGGACTTTATCAGAACCATGCCATACAGATGGAAATGACTCCGGCAGGTGAACTTTTAAAGAACGTTATTGATATGGAAAGGGAACCGGCAGAGAAGAAAAATGTGCAGCTGAAGACGGAATATGAAGCATTTTCCATGAAGATGGACGCAGCTTTGATGGAAAGTCTTCTGGTAAATCTGATTGACAATGCCCTAAAAGCTACAGTTGCTGGTGGAAGCATTTGGGTAAAGGCCTATGAGAAAGCTGGAAAAAAGATCTTTGAGGTGTCGGATACTGGAATTGGGATCCCAGAGGAAGAACTGGGAAAGATCACAGATGCGTTCTATATGGTGGACAAATCACGAAGCCGAAAAGAAGGCGGCTCCGGGCTTGGTCTGGCACTCTGTGTGAAGGTAGCAGAACTTCATGGCGGATTCCTGCAGATCGAAAGTCAGCCGGGAGAGGGGACAACGGTAAGGGCTGTCTTCTGATTTACAAGTTGTTTACATTTTGATGAATACATTGGAAAGGCAATATGGTACTCTTTTCTTATAAGAAGAGGGTACCTTTTTTAATACCGAAAGGAAAGGACGGAAAAAGAATGAAGAAAATAAAAATGTTTATGGGAGCCGTTCTGTGTATGAATCTTCTGGCGGTATCAGGATGTGACCGTGTTGTCCAGTCTGCTGTTGTAGAAGAAAAAGATGAAACAGATCAGAAAAAAGAGGAGAACAAGAAAACAGTTCAGGAAACAGTTGCAGAACAGGTAGAGGCACCGGAAACTTATCGGGCAATAATCCAGGTGGATTTAAGATCGGCGGATCGGGAGGATAAAGAAAATCCGATGAAGTTCACTCTGACAGCAGATGCACCGGTAAAAGTGCCGGATGTGGATACGATCTGTTTAAAAAAAGTAAAGAGAGTAGCGATTTCTGAAGAAGAACAGAACAAGATAAAAGATACATTTGGCAAAGGACAGCCCATGCAGGAAGAGAACGATGAGAATGAACAGGCGGGGACGTATACAGTAGATGGGCTGACCTATCAGTACTCTTATGTAAAGAGTGAGCAGGAATCTGGTGTGGAGGAACTTGGATTTCAAATAGCGAAGTTTATTTTTGACGATTGTGGAGACATGACTCTGGCATCGAGCGAGAAAAAAGAAAGGGAAGAACGCTTTCAAAATTATATAAAGGCAGGAAGCGGGAAAGTGTCTGAAAAGGAAGCAAAGGAGAAGGTTTCAGGTCTTGTGTCCGGAGACTGGGAGCTATTTGAAAGTTCTTCAAAAGCACTTACCGAAGGAAACACTACTTTGGAAAAAGATGATTTTATTTTTGAACGGGCGCTAGACGGGATCCCGGTTAATTATGTAAGGGAAATCTCTCTGCCTGTTAATGAGCAGGCCCTTGAATGGGAAAACGAAGATGGAACACTTCATGAAGGACAATCTGAAGGTTGGGAAAATGAAGTACTGACGATGGATTTTTGTAGTGGGACAATTCAGAGCTTTTTACATAGAAATCCCATTGAAGCATCGAATGTTTCCGATGAGAGGCTGTTCTTACTTCCTTTTGATGAGGTCAAGGATATCTTTGAAAAAACGATCACTTTGCAGGTCATGACAGAAGACAAGAATCGGATGATTGCTGTCGATGGAGGAAGCAACTACCGTTATCCGTCCATTGATGCACAGAGCGCGGAGATAACCATAACAAAGGTACAGCTGGGTTATATGCGCATGCCAGACAGTGAAGGCAGCAATACCGAAGCAGTCCTGATCCCAGTGTGGGATTTTTATGGAACATGGACATCCGAAGAACCAGAGTATAAGTACGGAAATGGGGAGGATGGACTGGTCATGGGAGACGTGACGATGGATGATGCAGGTGTTTCGCTTCTTACGATCGATGCACGCGATGGCAGCGTGATACAAAGAGTACAGGCGGGGTGGGCAGTTTCTACAGGAAACAACTAAATATTTATAAAAATCTGCTATTACGAGAACCAATTTGCCTGTATATGCATCTAATTAGTGTAAAACAAAAACGTATATAGATCCGGCCGGACAGAAGGAGAAAACATATTATGACAAAAGATGCATTTATCAGGGAGGTTCGGGAGGCAGAAGCCATGCTGTATCATGTATCAAAGTCTATTTTGAAGAATGACTCTGATTGTGGTGATGCGGTACAGGAAACTCTTCTTAAAGCATACGAAAAACTTCCTACATTAAAAAGAGAGAAATTTTTTCGAACATGGATCACCAGGATACTGATCAATGAGTGTAAAGGGATTCTTCGAAGACGAAAAAATGTGATTCCATATGAAGATTATATGGATAATGCAAGAATGTTTGAGGAAAATCGTTATGATCATTTATATATGGCAATCATGGAACTTCCGGAAGATTTGAGAATTTTGGTAACATTATATTATATAGAGGGTTTTTCGCAAAAAGAGATTAGTGAAATTCTGGAGATCCCGACAGGAACGATCAAAAGCAAACTTTCCAGGGCAAGAGATTCTTTAAAAGAACAGCTTTCTAATGAGGAAAAACCACCAACTGCCAGGAAGAACAGTAAAATGTCGGATAAAGTGACAGGAAAGGGGAAAATGCCATGTTAGAAAATAAATGGAAAGATATAGCACCAGAAGTACCGTATGATTTTCACGAAAAGTTTGAAGAGACGCTGCAGCAGATTGATAAAGCAGATGTTGCAGGTAAAAGATATAAGAGAAAGAAGATACGTGGCCGTGTATTAATTGTGGCAGCGGTGATCTGTGCTGCTATGGCTGTTACTGTGGCTGCAAAAGAGTTCTTTAAATGGAATGATTACCTGGTGAAAAGACTGGATCCATCGGAGG
>NZ_JBBMEI010000033.1:0-42884 GCF_040096655.1 Blautia intestinihominis
AAGCCGGCGCCGTTGTAGACAAATTCTTTTACGGCAGTGATGATCGTTTCGTTTACCCAGTACTCGCCGCCGCTCTGTGCGGTATCTGCATCGCCTACGTTGATCACAACATCAAAGTTTTTCAGCAGATCCTTATTTTCCAGGATATCATCAAAACTGATGAAAGAAACATCAAACGGTGCACCGCTCAAAGCCTCGATGATCCCAAAGTAAGAATAATTCTGTTTGTAATAAATTGCGTGATGTACCATGTGGTTGCCCCAGGAACGCATTTTTCCCCAGCAGTTCAGGACAGCTACACGCTTCACACAGTATGGGGTCACGCCCTGGATATTGTCATAGAGTGTACGGAATTCCTGACATACCTCTTTGATATACTGTACAAAATCCGGGAATTCCAGAGCAAGTTTCAGGTATCCGCCGTAACCGATCCTCTGAATCGGGCTTCGAAGGATCGCACGTCTTGCTGTTACCCAGTTTACTTTGGCTTCCTTGACCGGATCGCCGCCCTCATGGAAGGTATCCGGGAAAAAGTACGGAAGGAAACGTCCTTCTGTATATTTTACGTTCTTGATATCGCTGAACAGACGTAAGGTCGCACCGTTTCCGACACTTCCAACGACAGCATCCAGTCCGATGGAGGCAAACTCGTCCATAAACGGCTCCATGCCGATCCAGTGATCGCCCATGAACATCATGGCTTCCTTGCCATATTCATGGACAATGTCTACCATCTCTTTGGCAAGCTTCGCAACTTCTCTTCTCTGGAAAGCCAGGAAGTCCTTAAATTCTTTGGACGGAATACGGTATGTATTATTCATGTAGCCCTGGTCGATAATGTATTCCGGACGGAATGCATATCCTACTTCTTTTTCAAACTGCTCAAGGATATACGGGCTGACAGATGCGGAGTAGCCGAACCAGTCTACATATTTTTCTCTCGCAAGCTCATCAAAGATCAGGGTAAACTGATGGAAAAATGTCGTAAAACGTACTACATCCACATATTGATGCGTATCAAGGAAACGACGGAGACGCTCCAGAGAATGTGCCCTTGTCTTCGGCTGGCGCACATCAAAAGTGATCTGCGGCTCTACGTCCTTCCAGTCGTTTACAACAGCATTGTACATATGAACCGGGTCCCACATGATATATGCCAGAAAGCTGACCGTATATTCATGAAAAAGCTTCGCCGGTGTGATCACGACATTTCCTCTCTCTTCGTCATAAGACCACTGATCTGTCGGAACGACTTCGCCTGTGGTACGGTCAATGACTTCCCACCATCTGGTGATGTCGTCACGGGTATTTACTTTCAGCATGTCCGGGTAAAGGTGATCCATAAGGTGGATCTCAAGCTTCTCCTCCGTTGCTGTATGGAAAGAACTCATGATGTACATCTGCTGGATCTCATCCGGGTTTGCCTTTGCCCATGCATTGTCTTTTCTTGTTGTATAATAAGTAGCGTAGATCTTTGCGCCTGTGTCTTTGAGTTCTGCCGGGAACTCTGTTCCATCGCAGTCACGGATCGCATCTGCGCCCCATTCCTCTACGATATCCAGTGTTTCCTTTACCACATCCAGGTTTGTCGGGATCGTAACTCTGCCTTTGTTCTGGCTCATAGGTGTACCTCCGTTTTATATTTATGTATTTGGTTTATCATCTGTTTCTGTTCTCTTTCAGATACTATCAGAATACGTCCTTTTTCTCTGTTTTTCAACGTTGTTCTTGCTATGCTTTTTAGAAATCTTGCGGTATTTTATCTTTTGTGCTATCCTGACAGTTGAAAAATATTTCGGACCCGGGAGGTACACATGAGCACACGGTTTTTTTCTTTTTCGGACGATACTCCTTTTTCAACGGAAGCTGCCCTGGTGAACGCCTCTTCTTCCCACTATGAGGAAGACTGGCCCAGTATCCCACATACCCATGCATTCACGGAACTCTTTTACGTCAGTGAGGGAAGCGGGGAATTCCTGATCGAAAACCAGCGTTTTTCTATTAAAAAAGATGACCTGATCATCGTCAACCCTCATATCCAGCATACGGAAACTTCCCTAAGTGCCTCGCCGCTTTCTTATTATACGGTCGGTGTGGACGGGATCAGTTTTTCCTTCCAGGATCAGAAAGAATTCCAGATCTTTCACTGCCGCCAGAAACATGCCGACCTTTTGTTTTATTTTCATTCCCTTTTTCAGGAACTGGATGAAAAAAACGATGGTTATGAAGAGATCTGCAAACATACGCTTGCCATTCTGATCGCCCAGCTCCGCCGCTTTGCCGTCTCTGATTTCCAGTTGTTTCCATCCTTTCATCCAAGCAAAGAATGTGCCCTCGTCAAGCGTTATCTGGATTCCCACTACAGCGATGACATCAACCTGGAACAGCTTGCCAGCTTAAGTCATCTGAATAAATATTATCTGAGTCACGAATTCACACGCTACTACGGCATCTCCCCAATCAGCTATCTGACCCACCGCCGGATCGAAGTATGCAAAAATCTCCTGGAGAATACAGACCATGAAATTTCTGATATTGCTCATCTTGCCGGATTTTCCTCGCAGAGTTATCTGGCACAGAGTTTCCGGAAATACTGCGGCATGACCGCCGGGGAGTACCGCCGCAGCAAAAAGAATCAGACAATATGACAGATGACATCTGTTTTCAGCATTACTTTCTTCTCGGTTCCATTGTACAAAAGTGTGCGTACCGTATCTGTCTGTGATCGCAGACTGCATTCGGTAATGCATCTGTCTTTCCAGACAAAGTCAATGGTAATGCCGCCCGGTACCCTAAGGCCGCTTATCTTTCCATCCTTCCACTCCGTCGGAAGTGCCGGAAGAAAGAAGATCCTGTCATCCTGATACTGTACCAGCATTTCCAGGACAGCAGCCGCAAACCCGAAATTCCCGTCGATCTGAAATGGCGGATGTGCACAGAGCATATTCGGGTAGATCCCGCCGCCGACCAGACTGCAAGTTTCTTCTTTTGTAACGCGAAGCTGATTTTTCAAAAGCTTCAACGCACGCTCTCCATCTCCGAGCCGCGCCCAGAGACATGCCTTCCATGCCATGCACCAGCCGGTTCCCTCGTCTCCTCTTCTGTCCAGTGCCACGCGGCAGGCAACCAGAAGTTCTTCGTCCTCTCTGTGGATCAAATTTCCCGGATAAAGCCCGTATAGCTGCGAAACATGTCTGTGGTGCACATCCACTTCCGGATAATCCAGATACCACTCCTGAAGCTGTCCTTCTTTCCCGATCTTAAATGGCGGTAGTTTTTTGAGTGCAGCTTTTACTTCATTCATAAGATCTGTGATATCGAGGATCTCACAGGCTTTCAGATAATTTCTAAACAATTCCTTCAGGATACTGCAATCCATTGTCGAACCAAAGGTCACACTATGGACACTGTGATCCGAGGCTGTAAATGTATTTTCCGGCGACGTAGATGGTGCTGTGACGAGGTATCCGTCATAAGGCACCAGATATCCCAGATAAAATTCCACTGCTCCCCGGATAAGTGGAAAGGCTTTTTCTCTCAGAAACTCTCTGTCCAGTGTGTAGCGGTAATGCTCCCACAGATGACTGCAGAGCCACCCGGAACTCATCGGCCACATAGAGTAGGTACAGGGATTTTCATCCTGCCCGAAATATCCGACCGGGCTGGAATGTCCCCAGATATCCACATTATGATGGCTCACCCATCCATCCAGATAATAGACTTCTTTTGCCGTCTTTTTTCCACGCGAGGCAGTCCGTTCGATCAGATCAAACAGCGGCTCATGGCAGTCGCTTAAGTTCGCCTTCTCTGCCATCCAGTAATTCATTTCTGTATTGATGTTTACCGTATAGTTGCTGCTCCACGGAGCTCTTAAGTCATGGTTCCAGATTCCCTGAAGGTTTGCACACTGTGTGCCAGGCTTAGAGGAAGAGATCATAAGATAACGGGCATAGTGAAACATTTTTGTTATAAGATCATTCTGCACACCGGGAGTCAGTGTAAAATCCATCCGGTCAAAATAGGCTGCATATGCCTTCTTGTGAACTTCCTTTAATTGTGGATATGAAAGGTCACAGATCTGTTCCAGCATCTGTTTCTTTCTGGATAAATAAGAATCCTGTGCCTGAAAGTCCGTTATCCCGGACAGATAAATATACACATCATTATCTGCAGTCACGAGAAGCGTGTTGTCTTTTTGACGGATGCAGCCGTTCGGTGCCTGCACGGAAATAGCGATCGCAAACCGTGTTCCTTTTCCCTCTTCATAGACGATCGGATGCTCACAGGAATAATACGACGGTGCCGTATAGACCGGAGCCTGTCCCTCCAGCACAAGTCCACTTGTCCCAAAAGCAGAACATGCATGCCTTATCTGACTGTCCAGAGAAATACGCAGTTCCAGACTGCTGCCTGCGTCGGCCTTATAATGAAGCGCCATGACCGGTTCTGACATACTTACAAAAAATTCTCTTTGATATCCCTGCCCGTCCTGACAATATACAACCTGTTCCAGCGCATCCTTAAGTGAAAGCTGTCTCTGGTATGACCCATGCTCTTTTAACTCAGGTATGTTTGCATCAATATGCAGATTTCCTGCCGGAAGATAGCTCTCTGTCCAGTCGCCAAGGATGTTCTCTTTGCAATAGGATTCCGCCTCTTCATACTCTCCGGCAAAGATCTTCTGGCGCAAAAGATCCCAGTCCACATCTGTATTTTTGTTTTCTTTGCTTCTTCCGGTCCCGGACCAGAGTGTATCCAGATTCAGCTCGATCTTTTCCTCCCGAAGCCATCCATATGACATCGCTCCCATAGAACCGTTCCCCAGAGGAAGAGCCTCATTCCATGCTCCTGCCGGTCCGTTAAAAACCAATGATAACTCATTCATTTTATTATTCTCCCAGATATCTTTTATGCCTGAAAATTTTCTTTAGATACTTCTTCATAAACCTTCGGATCATTAATATTTGTAAAATACCGGTCATCTTCCTGTGTATCATAGCAGGAATAGCCGATCTCATTGAGAAAACGGAAAACCGAAGATTGCCCGCGTTCCAGAAAGGCGCGGATGTCACTTGACAAACTGGTTTCGTAAACTGCCATCAGAGATTCTTCTTTACCATTGTGGCGGAGAAGGGTGACGCAGTTCTGATCATCTGCATCGGCGCTCTGAATGAGGTTCTGAAGTTCAGATACCGGCACCAGCGGGGTGTCTACGCCAAGGACAATACACCGGTCCGCTCCATCCTGGGCTGCTTTATTAAGGCAGGCTTCGAGGCCGCCGAGAGGTCCTCTTTCTTTGATCCTGTCCATAACGATCTCTTCTGTGCAGTGTGCGCCGCGATAGCCTGAGACGTAGATCCTGTCAACACCCAGTTCTCTTCCCTTCTGGATCTGGATCTCCAGAAAAGATTTCCCGTCAAGCTTAAGATCGCTCTTTTCTTTTCCCATACGACTGCTGGCTCCTCCTGCCAGAACGATCATTGCTAGTTTGTTTTCGCCCATATACATCCCCCTGTTTCCTTTTCAGCCACCGATCTGTGACATCAGCTTAAGTTCATCCTCGTCAATCGCCTGTGAAGTAAAATGATGCTCACCCGGTTTTTCCCAGATCACTCTGCGGATCGCCTCGGTCAGTTCTTCGTCGGTGCATCCGTTTCTCATCAGTGCCTTGAGGCTTATTCCGGTCTGATACTGCAGACAGGCTTTGAGATAGCCCTCCGCGGTCATTCTGACACGGTTGCACTGCGAACAGAATTTGTGTGTCATCGCACTGATAAAACCGATTTTTCCCTGAAAGCCTTCGATTTCGTAATAATGGCACGGACCATTTCCGTAGTGCTCTATAACCGGTGTCATCTTGCCATAAGCACTCTCAAGGATCGAACAGATCTCATCTTCTCCCCGGAAACGGAACTCTTTGCCGTATCCGATCGGCATCATCTCGATAAAGCGCACATGGATCGGATGGTCTCTCGCAATCCTGGCGACTTCCACCAGATTCTGCGGATCATCGATCACCGGTACACAGTTGATCTTGAGACCGATCTGTGGATATTTCAGAGCCTCCTTCATGCTCTCCAGAACTTTAGGAAGGCCCTCTCTTCGCGTGATCTTTCCGAATGCCTCTTCATTCAGCGTATCCAGGCTGATATTGATATTGTCGATCCCTGCCTCTGCCAGTTCACTGATCTGCTCCCCCAGAAGGACACCATTTGTCGTCAGCGTTACTTTCTCTATTCCCGGAAGTTCTTTGAGCATCCGTACCAGTGCGGCACTGTTCTTTCTTGTCAGAGGCTCGCCGCCGGTCAGTTTTATTTTTTTGATCCCCAGAGTTGTCATACAGCGGCAGACTCTCTGGATCTCATCGTAGGTCAGGATCTCTCCATGTGAGATCTGGCAGATTCCCTCTTCCGGCATACAGTAAATGCATCTGAGATTGCACCTGTCGGTGATCGAAATCCGAAGATAATCGATCTCACGTCCATATCTGTCTTTCATAGTTAAATTTTCTCCGTTCCTTTTTTATTTTGTCTACCCCACTTTAAAAAGGCTTTTATTGTTTTATATCTTAATTTGTTCTTTTGAAATCCTCTGACTTCTGCTATACTTATCTATAAATATATACAATAAAAACTTTTTAGCATTGGAGAAATTATGCATATTAACGAACAATACCACGATCTTCCATTACTGGAAACACAAACCTATCAGTTCATCGGCAGGGAAGGTGAGATCCTTACCAAAGAAGAACAGGTCCTCAATGAGCATCTGATCGATGTCTATCTCAATGACCAGCTTACCATGAAACTGATCTGTCTCCCGCAGCATCTCACAGAACTCGTCCTAGGACGGCTCCTGACGGAACATATCATCCAGTCCATCGACGATGTCGAGCAGTTCTACATCTGCGAGTACGGCAAGCGCGCCAAGGTTTATCTCAAACAGTCTCAAACAACCGATGCAAAGAAAAACACTTCCTTCGTAGAGACCACCCCTACCTGCTGCACCGGCAACCACATCCTGAATGATTATTTCTCATCTGACTATCCGCCGGTTCCTGTCACCCCGATCGAATGGAAACCGGAATGGATCTTCCACATGGCAGACACCTTTGCCGATGGGATGCCGCTTCACGGTGTCACCTTCGCCACCCACAGCTGTCTCCTTGCCCGCAGAGACGAGATTCTTTTTTCCTGTGAGGACATCGGACGGCATAACGCACTTGACAAAGTGATCGGCTATGCTCTCCGTCATCAGATCGACCTTACGGAATGCATGGTCTATTCCAGCGGAAGGATCCCGACCGATATGGCAATGAAAGCGATCTATGCCGGAATTCCGGTGCTTTCCAGCAAGGCATCTCCTACCACAGAGGCGATCGAACTTGCCAAAGCCTATCGCCTGACCCTCGTCTGTGCCGCCAGAAGAGACCGGATGAAAGTCTTCAGTCAGGTCTGATCTTTCTTATCTGTGCAGAAACTGCGACAGGATGCTTCTGTTCGAAACGAAACATCCTGCCGCATCCTCATAGCTACAAATATTCCTTAAAATATTCCTTAAAATATTTCTCAAAAGCCTTCTGGCTTATTTCTTTCATTTCTTCCAGTAATGCTTCATAGCGTCTCATAAACTCACGGCCTTCTTCCGTGATCCTTGAATTTCCTCCGTGCGGTCCGCCGTTATAGCGGTCAAGAAAAGTAAATTCCATCTGTTCCTCCGCCCGGTTCAGAAGCTTCCAGCATTTGGAATAGGACATTCCCATCTTCTTGGATGCCGCATGGATCGTCCCTTCTTCATCAATATACTGAAGAAGATGAAAAAGCCCCGGTCCAAAAAAATCGATATTCTTCGACAGAACGATCTTGGTCTTTATGCCAAGCACTGCGTCCTCGTTCTGCTGCTCCGTTGTAATATTCTCTGTTTTTTCACTCATTCCGCGTTTTGTTACTCCTCATTTTTGCTGTGCTGGTCATTGCCGTCCGGTCTGTCTCTGTCTCCATAAGCAATAAATCCAATCCGACAGAACTTCTGTTTCATTCAGGTCAAAAAATGGCAATTCTTCCAGCAAAGCGCTTCCCGCCGCATCCAGTTCTTCCCTTCGAAGATCCGTCACGATTCCCAGAAGGAATCTCGGATCACAGACAGATCTCGAAGAATTTCCCCGTCGTATGACCTCGATCTTGGGGTATTCCGAATATTTAAAACCCTCCAGCAAGACCACATCTGCCTCAGGAAAGCAGGCAATCAGTTCGTCCGTCTCTGGTGACGGCTGATATTTGACCATCATATATTTTGTCCCGGAAAAAACAAGCGTCCCGCAGGCTCCGGCTTCCCCGAATCTCCAGGTGTCTGTCCCCGGTATATCCGCTTCAAACTCATGCCCGTCATGCTTGATCACAGCAGCTTTAAGACCTTTTTGTTTCAGCTTCGACAAAAGTGATGCGATCAATGTTGTTTTTCCCGAATTTTTGACTCCGCTTACCGCCAGTATCAGCTGACCCTTCTGTTCTTTCATTTCGCTCATCCTGTCACAGAAGAAGAACTTCCGCTTCTTCTCCTGCATGACTTCCGGTCTTTCCCTTCTGCATCTCGATCAGACAGTTACATCCTGCCATGGTCGAAAGGATTCCATTCGAATGGATCTTGGTAGGGATCGTCACGGTTTCTCCGTCTGTGACCGCACGTACATAACGGCGTCCTCCGACACTCTTACCAAAATCATTCGTCAGAGTACATTTCTTCCTTACCGGACGAAGTGTGTCGTCCTGTGTCAGCTTCTGGATCATCGGACGGATCAGAAGATCCACAGATACCGCCGCCCCAAAAGGATTTCCAGAAAGACTGAGCATCGGTGTGCCTTCATAGACAGAAAAAAGCGTCGGCATTCCCGGCTTCATCTCAAGCCGCCAAAAAATCCTCTGTGCTCCCAGGATCCGGACTACCTCGTGCATGATATCCTTCTTGCCTACGGATACCGCGCCCGTTGTAATGATCAGATCTGAAACCTCCGCCGCTTCTCTGACTGCCTCTGCCATATCCTGTGGGTTGTCCGGGATCTTATCGATCCGTGTCAGTTCTGCGCCAAAATCCATCAGTCTCGCTGCAAGGAGACTCTGGTTGCAGTCATAGATCTTGCCCAGTTTCAGTTCTTCTCCCGGCTTCATCACTTCATCACCGGTTGTCAGGACCGCAACTCTCGCCCGTCTTATAACAGGAACTTCTGCCACACCCATGCTGGCAAGGATTCCTATCTCTATAAAACTGAGTTTTGTACCCTTTTTCAGTAAAACTGTACCTTTCTTAAAGTCTTCACCCTGAAAACAGTAGTCCTCCCACTGTTCCATGCTCTTGTAGATCTGTACGGTATCCTCTCCATAATCCGTATTTTCCTGTCTGACGCAGCAGTTACATCCTGCCGGAATCGCCGCACCTGTCATAATACGTACCGCTTCCCCGTGCTGCACGGTTCCGTCAAAATATTCTCCGGCATCAACTTCCCGGATCACTTTGAGTGTGACCTGCTTTTCCGGCAGTGCTCCCGCCAGATCCTCAGCCTTACAGGCATAGCCATCTACCGGTGCACGGTCAAATGGAGGATTGTCTCTCTCTGCTTTCATGTCCTCTGCCAGTATCCTGCCGTTTGCTGAAAGTAAAGACACAGTTTCCGCTTCCTGTACCGCTTTCGTATACATCAGCAATTGCTCAATTGCTTCTTCTACCCTGAGATTTTCCAAAACATTTCTCCCCTGTCCTTCAAACATCGTTTTCCAAACTGGTGTCTGATTAATGATATTTTTTCTCAACAAAATGTCACAATCCTGTTTTCGATTTATTGTAACATATAGACAAAAAAAGCTCAACCTTTTCGCTTCTTTTGAACAAAAAAGCAGAGGATATTTTCGACACCTCTCCGGTCTCTGAAAATATCCTCTGTTCTGAATCATTTATAACATCTGATCTTATGCTTTTTCAATTCGGATCGCACATACTTTGTATTCCGGGATTCTTGCATATTTATCAAGTGCTGCATTTGTCAGCCAGTTTGCATTTCCATCCGGGAAGTGGAATGGCATCCAGGATTCTCCCTTGGATACTTTGGTTCCCACACGGGCGGTGGATTCGATCTGTCCTCGTCTGGAGGTCACACGTACTCTGTCGCCGTTCTTGATTCCCAGTTTCTCAGCATCCTGCTCATTCATTTCGATGAAGGATCTGCCCTCGATTTCCATCAGTTCCGGTGTCTTTCCTGTCATTGCTCTTGTTGTGTAATGATACAGGATTCGTCCGGTCATAAGGATGATCGGATATTCCTCATCCGGAAGCTCTGCTGACGGAATGTACTCTGCCGGATAGAACCATCCAAGTCCTCTCGCAAATTTGCCGACGTGCATGATCGGTGTTCCAGGATGATCCTTGGTCGGGCATGGCCACTGGAGGCCCTTGCCGCCTACTTCTTCGCTGTCCAGACGTGCATGGCTGATTCCGCCGAAGGATGGTGTTACAGATGCGATTTCATCCATGATCTGGGCGGAAGTCAGGTGCGGCTGCGGATATCCCATACGGTTCATCAGATCAATAAGGATATCGGTATCCAATCTTGCATTTCCTGGAATTGTCACTGCTTTACGCACACGCTGTACACGACGCTCTGTATTTGTAAAGGTTCCCTCTTTTTCTGCATAGCTGACACCTGGAAGGATGACATCTGCATATTCTGCGGTCTCTGTCATGAAGAGTTCCTGGATCACAAAGAATTCCAGGCTTTCCAGTGCCTTGATGATATGATGTGTATCCGGGTCGGTAACAACCGGGTCCTCTCCATAGATATAAAGGCCTTTGATGTCGCCCTTGATCGCTGCCGGGAATACCTCTGTTGCATGAAGTCCCGGATTCGTGTTCAGCTTGGTGTTCCATGCTTTTTCAAATTTGGCAATTACTTCCGGGTTGGCTACTTTCTGATATCCCGGGAAGTCTCCAGGAGATGCACCCATATCGCAGGCTCCCTGTACGTTGTTCTGACCACGGAGCGGGTTGACACCACAGCCCTCACGGCCAAGTTTACCAACCAGAAGTGCCATATTGGACATGGACATAACGCCCTCTGTACCAGTGGAATGCTCGGTTACACCAAGACAGTAGATGATCGGAGCCTTGTCGGCTTTTGCGTACATGATCGCAGCTTTTCTTAAGTCGTCTGCATCGATGTGGCAGATCTGGGCTACACGCTCCGGTGTGTAATCCTTAACGATCTCTTTGATCTTCTCATAACCTTCGGTTCTCTCTGCGATGAATTTGTCATCCTGGAGTCCTTCGGAAATGATAACGTTCATGATACCATTTGCAAATGCAACGTTGGTACCTGGTTTCAGTTTCAGATGGATGTCTGCATGTTTTGCAAGATCGATGTCACGCGGGTCAACAACGATCAGCTTGCAGCCACGCTGTACTGCCTGACGGATCTGCATACCTACAACCGGATGTGCTTCTTCCGGGTTGGAACCTACGAGCATGATCACATCTGGTTTCTTGGTAATATCCTCGATTGGGTTGGTCATTGCACCGGAACCAAGTGTCATCGCCAGACCTGCTACAGATGCGGAGTGGCATACACGTGCACAGTTATCGGTATTGTTGGTTCCGAAGCAGGTACGGACCATCTTCTGGACCATGTAGATATCCTCGTTCGGTGAACGGGAGCATGCAAAACCAGCCAGAGATTCGGAACCATATTTCTTCTTGATCTCCATAAATTTGGATGCAACCAGATCAAGAGCCTCGTCCCAGGTTGCTTTCTCAAATTTACCGGTTTCTTTGTTCTTGATCAGCGGATCTGTGATCCTGGACGGATGATGTACGAAGTCAAAGCTTCCGCTTCGTCCCTTAACACAGAGAAGTCCTTTGTTTGACGGTCCGTCATAAGCTTCTGTATCTACGATCTTACCGTCCTTGACAAGCAGGTAATACTGACATCCTGTCGCACAGTGCGGGCAGGTAGTAAGGACTTTCTTGTCGATTTGGTATGCACGGTATTTCTTTCTTCGTTTCATGGTGAGCGCACCGGTCGGACATGCCTGTACACAGTTTCCGCAGGACTCGCAGGTGCCGTCTGCCCAGAGACCTTCACCGTTTCCGATCACGGACTGGAAACCACGTTCCAGAGTTGCGATCGCGCCTCTTCCTACGATCTGGTTACAGGTGTTGACACATCTGTGGCACAGGATACAGAGGCTTGGATCATAGGTAAAAAATTTGTTGGAATCATCAATCTCTCCACCGCTCTTCGCTCCTGTATAACTTGATGTTTCTACACCATACTCATAAGCATAGTCCTGGAGTTTACAGTCACCGTTGCCCGGACAGGAGAAACAGTGAGTGTTGTGGTCGGACAGAAGCAGATCCAGTGTCTGTTTTCTTGACTCGACTACTTTTTCTGACATGGTGAAAACTTCGTCACCCTCAGAAACCTGCATCGTACAGGCGGTATCTATTTTTGTTCTTCCATTATTCTTTACTTCAACTACACATAAACGGCAGGAACCGTCCGGCAGTAGATCTTCTATATAGCACAGAGTAGGAATCGTAATCCCTACCTTCTTGGCTGCGTGAAGGATGGTCGTACCCTTCTCGACTTCAACAGGCTTGCCATCAATCGTCAAATGAATCATGTCGTTCCCTCCTTTTCTGCATCTGTTTATTTCACGCCGATCGCACCAAACGGGCAGTTGTCCATACAACTTCCGCATTTGATACATTTGGACGGATCAATCTTGTGCGGCTGTTTCTTCTCGCCTGCGATCGCACCAACCGGACAGTTACGTGCACATTTCGTACATCCTTTACATTTCTCAGGATCGATCTCGTAAACTTTCATTGCCTCGCAGACATGGGCACGGCATTTACCCTCTACGATATGTTCGATATATTCGTCACGGAAGTTCTTGAGCGTACTGAGGACCGGAAGAGGTGCACTCTTGCCAAGTCCGCAGAGAGAACGCGCCTGGATGAATTTCGCTGTTTCTTCCAGTTTGTCAAGGTCTTCCATCTCGCCCTTGCCGTCTGTGATCTTCTCAAGGAGTTCGAGCATACGCTTCGTTCCGATTCGGCACGGACCGCATTTCCCGCAGGATTCTCTCTGAGTGAATCCCATGAAGAATTTCGCAACATCGACCATACAGGTGCTCTCGTCCATAACAACCAGACCGCCGGAACCGATGATCGCATTGTATTTCTTAACCTGGTCAAAATCAAGCGGAACGTCCAGATTCTCTTCTACGAGACATCCGCCGGAAGGTCCACCGATCTGAACACCTTTGAATTTACCGCCGCCCTTGAGACCGCCTCCGATATCATAAATGATGGTACGGAGTGTGGTTCCCATCGGAACTTCGATAAGACCGGTATTGTTTACGTTACCGGTAAGTGCGAATGCCTTGGTTCCCGGGCTTCCTTCTGTACCAATGCTTCTGTACCACTCAACACCATTGGTGATGATCATCGGTACGTTGGCATAAGTCTCAACGTTGTTTAATACGGTTGGTTTTGCAAAAAGTCCCTGCTCTACTGTACGCGGCGGCTTCACACGCGGCATACCTCTCTTACCTTCGATAGAAGCTGTCAGGGCACTACCCTCACCACAGACGAAAGCTCCTGCTCCACGGTTGATGTGGAAGTGGATACAGAAATCTGTTCCGAGGACATTGTCACCGATCAGACCATGCTCCTCTGCCTGTGTGATTGCCTTCTGCAAACGCTCTACTGCCAGAGGATACTCGGCACGTACATAGATGTATGCATTCTGTGCACCGGTCAGATAAGAACCGATCAGCATACCCTCGAGCATCTTGTGCGGGTCACCTTCCATGATGCTTCGATCCATGAATGCACCCGGGTCACCCTCGTCACCATTACATACAACGTAACGCTGGGTTTCCTTCTGGCGGGCAACCTGTTTCCATTTCCTGCCGGCCGGGAATCCACCGCCGCCTCGTCCACGGAGACCGGATTCTTCCATCATATCCAGTGCTGTATCCTTGTCTATGTCAAAAAGTACCTTCTCCAGTGCAGAATAGCCGCCTACAGCGATATACTCCTCGATATTCTCTGCGTCGATATGTCCGCAGTTCTTAAGTACCAAACGCATCTGTCCAGCATAGAACGGAATGGATTCCTCACTCTGGTAAACCTGTCCGTCCTTATGATACAGCAGTCTCTCGATCGGCTGTCCCTGGCAGATCGTCTTCTCATAAATTTCTTCGCAGTCCTCAACTTTGACTTTGATATAGAGGATTCCGAGAGGCTCGATCCTCATCAGAGGTCCCATCTCACAGAATCCGTGGCATCCGCTCTTTCTGATCTCAGGATGCGGAACTTCTCCTTCAAATTCTACAGAAACCTGTCCGTTTCCCTCGGACAGTTCTACCATCTTGTCATAAATTTCCTTGGAGCCGCTGGCAATACATCCGGTTCCTGCACAGACCAGGACGCGGAGCTTCGCTGCATGCAGACGTTCCTCTGCTTCTTTGCGCAGATTCTGAAGTTCTTCTCTGTTATGTAAAAACATTACTCGGCACCTCCCTCTCGCAGTTTGTGGATCAGCTCTACTGCCAGATCCGGGGTCATCTTCGGATGAACGTCATCATTAACCATCATGACTGGTGCAAGTCCACACGCACCCAGACAGGATACAATCTCTACTGTAAAAAGCATATCGTCTGTGGTGTGCTTCTTGTCATTCAGTCCAAGCTCCTTCATCAGGGCTTCTCTGACCGGTACGGATTTCCTTACATGACAGGCAGTTCCGTCACATACCTTGATCACATATTTACCTTTTGCTTCGAATGAAAAATTCTCATAGAATGTTGCCACACTATATGCTCTTGAACGGGTTACCCCGATCTCATCTGCTACATAGTTCAGAAGTTCTTTCGGCAGATAACGATACGCAGCCTGAATATCCTGCATGATCGGGATCAGAGAATCCGGCTTGCGTCCATAAACAGCAATGACCTCATCTGCCTTATCATAGTATGATTTGTCTAACATTCAGTTCCCTCCTTTTCACGTTCACTGTGTTTTTGCATTGCTCCCACATATATTTTTATTATAGAAGATGTTTTTTCATATTTCAAGTATTTTTTGTGTATTTTGCTTATTTTAGTCCTGATTTTGCAGTTGCTTTTTGTATAATTTTACAAAACAACTCGGTAAGTTATAGTTAACTCGACATTTTTTCAAAATAATGCACAAAAAGACACTGAAATGTCTTTTTTCATTCCAGTGTCTTTGTCTGTTGATATTTCTTGATTTTATGGCAGCTTACTGCATACCGAAGGATTTCCCACGAAGCGGAAGTCCCGCCAGCTCTGCCAGTCTCTTTACGCCCATCTCTGCCGTGGAGACAGCGCTCTCCACATGGTTAAAATCTGTCGCGCTGTAATCAAACAGGATATTTCCCTGTGCCTCAAATTCATCGTCACAGTCCCAGAAATAGAACCGCATTGGTTCGCATTCAAAAGCATTGATCTGGTAGCCGACATCTCCTTGCGGAAGTTCTGTACCGTTCAGCTTAAGAAAAGCCTCCTTAAGTTTCTTCGCATGGCCGGAAAAAGTCGCCGCGAACACATCCGTCACACCGATCTTGTATGCGGGTCCAAAAGGTCTCGCATCACGGAGATCCGCAAACGGCACCCACTTGTCCATGAAGAAAGCATTTTCCCTGACATAGCCGAGAAGCGTATAGATGTTCAGCATCTCCGTCGCATTTGCTTCGCCTTTTCCATCCAAGCGGTCGATCCTGCCATCATCCAGGCGGATCCCAAACGGGACTCCGAAGTGTGTGATCTTGAGATAACCGTCCTCTTCTTTCAGTTCAGGAAGTCTTTTCTTTAATTCTTCTTTGTCCATCTGAAGGAATTTCTCTGCCCATTCGCTGCAGAGTTTTATATAATTGGATACTTTTTCGTTTGTTTTCATGATGATTTTACCTTGTTCCACAGATCTCCGTATACCTGATCCGCCTCTGTTCCAAGATACTGGAAAGTTTCCAGATTGTCATACTTGGAAAGATCCGGGAAAGCGATCTCACTGTTTCGGATGGATTCATCCTCGATCAGCTCTCTTGCGGCCTCATTCGGTGTGGAGTAAGTGATATATTCAAAGTTCATCAGCGCAATGTCCGGTCTGCAGAGGAAGTTGATGAATTTTTCTGCATTTTCCTTGTGCTCTGCATTCTTCGGAATTACCCAGGAATCGATCCAGATATTGGAGCCTTCCTTCGGGATCACGTATTCCAGGTTCGGATTTTCTTTCTGTGTGTAGATTGCCTCACCGGAATAGATCACGCCAAGAGCTGCCTCGTTTCCGATCATCTTGTCACGCACCTGGTCGATGACATAAGCCTGCACCAGAGGTTTCTGCTCGATCAGAAGGTTCTTAGCTTCCGTCAGCTCATCAAGGTCGGTGGAGTTCAGAGAATATCCGAGATATTTCAGTGTCGCACCAAACGCATCGCGGACAGAATCCTGCATCAGAATGTTGTCCTTGTATTTTGGATTCCAGAGGATCGACCAGCTGTCGACCGGCTCATCCACCATAGTCTTGTTGTAAAGGATACCGACAGTTCCCCAGCAGTATGGTACGGAATATTTATTCTCCGGGTCAAACTGTCTGGACTGTTCCATATACTGCTTGCCGATATTCTTGATATTCGGAATGTTGTCAAAGTTGATCTCTGTAAGCAGGTCATTCTCGATCATTCGCTGGATCATATAATCACTCGGGCAGACCACGTCGTATGCGATTGCACCGGAACTTACCTTCGGATAAAGGATCTCGTTTGTCTCAAATTCTTCGTAAACAACATTGATCCCTGTCTCTTCCTCAAATATGGTCAGGACTTCCGGATCGATGTATTCACCCCAGTTGTAAACAACCAGTTTATCATCATTCACGACACCACTTTCTTCCGCATAGTAGAATCCGCCTCCGATAAAGAGGATGCAGATCGTCACCGGGATTACACGGCGGATGATGATCTTCTTGACTTTGGATGGTCTGCGGACTTTCTTTCTGGCTGTGGTCTCCTCTTCTTCCTTCGGAGAATAGTTGACCAGGATCAGAAGGACAAGCACCGTCACGAACATGATCGTGGAAAGTGCATAGATCTCCGGTTTGATTCCCTTTCGTACCTCTGTATAGATCTTGGTGGAAAGTGTGTCGATCCCAGGTCCCTTGGTAAAGTGGGTGATAACGAAATCATCCAGGGACATGGTAAACGCCAGCATAAATCCGGAGAGGACTCCCGGCACGATATCCGGGAAAACCACCTTGAAGAAAGCCTTGATCGGGGATGCCCCGAGGTCCATTGCCGCTTCATATGTATAACGGTTTGTCTGTTTCAGCTTCGGTGACACACTCAGGATCACATACGGAATATTGAACGTAATATGCGCGATCAGGATGGTGCCGAAACCAAGTGTCATGTGAAAAGCAATAAAGAGAAGCATCAATGACACACCCATAACGATCTCTGCATTCATCATCGGGATGTTGGTAAGACCCATGTACATGGTCTTCCATTTCTGCTTCATTCCCTGAATGGCGATTGCTGCTGCCGTTCCGATGATCGTTGCGATCGCCGCTGAGACAAAGGCAATGATCAGTGTCGTATAAAAGGCACTCATGATCTGTTCGTTCTGGAACAGTTCTTTGTACCATTTCAGGGTAAATCCGCCCCACTTCGCTCTCGTCTTGGACTGGTTAAAGGACAGCACGACCAGCGTCACGATCGGTGCATACAGCAAAATAAAAATAAGAGCCAGGTATATTTTCTGTAAGTATTTTCTGATCAAAATGTCGCACCCCCGTCTTCGTTGTCGTATTTTGCCACAAGTGCCATACTTGCAATGATGAATACCATCAGCACAAGAGAAAGTCCACTTCCGACATGCCAGTTGCTGTTCTGTTTAAAGGACTGCTCGATCACGTTTCCGATCAGGAGAATCTTACCGCCTCCCAGAAGGTCGGAGATAACGAATGTTGTCAGTGCCGGTACAAATACCATAGTGATACCGCTGATCACGCCCGGGATACTCAGCGGAAAAATAACCTTGCAGAAAGTCTGTACCGGATTTGCTCCCAGGTCACGTGCCGCGTTGATAACATTGCTGTCGATCTTGATCAGTACGTTATAGATCGGAAGCACCATGAACGGCAGGAAGTTGTACACCATACCAAGGATGATCGCATACGGTGTATTGATGATCTCCAGTGCCGACAGATGCAGGAAACTCAACACGCTGTTGATGACACCGTTTTTTTCAAGCAGTGTCTGCCATGCCAGGGTGCGGAGAAGAAAGTTCATCCACATCGGCAGGATAAAGATCAGCACGATAAAACTTGTCTGACTGACTTTATTCTGGCTCAGGATCATTGCCAGCGGATAGGCAAGGATCAGACAGATCGCGGTACTTAAGAAAGACAGAAGGATGGACATTCCCAGAGCCTTCAGATTCTCCGGTGTCGTGATCTGTGCCAGGTTTGAAAATGTAAAAGTTCCCTCATCGCTGGTAAATGCATAATAAACGATCACCAGAAGCGGGATCACGACAAAAGATGCGGACCAGAAAAGATAAGGTCCGGCAAGCAGACGCTTATTCTTCAATGTTTACCGCCTCCTCATCTTCTGATTCCGGTTTTTTCATGATCTGGATGTCAAACGGATCTACATGGATGCTGACTTCCGTTCCAACCGGGAACATATCTGTGCTGTGTACCAGCCATTCATAGTTATTTGCCATGACTTCCATCTCATAATGAACACCTTTAAAGATCAGGTGTGTGACAACACCGTCGATGCTTCCTTCACCCGGTTTGAGAAGGTCGATATCCTCCGGACGGATAACAACGTCAACCGGTTTGTTCTGTCCGAATCCTTCGTCCACGCACGGGAAATTCACTCCGAGGATCTTGACAAGACGATCCTGCACCATCGTTGCAGAAATGATATTACTCTCACCGATAAAATCTGCCACGAAAGCATTCTCCGGCTCGTTGTAGATTTTCTCCGGAGTTCCGATCTGCTGGATGTAACCCTGGTTCATAACTACGATAGTGTCAGACATGGTAAGGGCTTCTTCCTGATCATGTGTTACATACAGGAAAGTGATCCCCAGCTCATTCTTGAGACGGATCAGCTCGTACTGCATATCCTGGCGCATCTTGAGGTCCAGAGCGCCCAGAGGCTCATCCAGAAGAAGGACCTTCGGCTCATTTACGATTGCTCTTGCGATAGCGATACGCTGCTGCTGGCCGCCACTTAAGGAGTCCGGCATACGGTTCTCGAAGCCGTCCAGGTTGACGAGTTTCAGTGCGTATTTGATCTTGTCATGGATATATTGTTTACTTTTATTTTTTATCTTTAATCCAAAGGCAATATTCTCCGCAATATTCATATGTGTAAATAACGCATACTTCTGAAATACGGTATTCAGCTGTCGCTTATTAGGCGGAAGATCAGTGATATCCTGCCCGTCAAAGATCACACGACCCTTATCCGGCATCTCAAAGCCTCCCAAAATACGAAGTGTGGTAGTTTTTCCACATCCACTCGGTCCAAGAAGTGTCAGGAATTCATTCTCCCTGATATAAAGATTCAGTTCATCCAGAACTGTCTGCATCCCGTAGGATTTGGAAATGTCGATCAAGTCGATCAGCTTATTGCTCATTGGCTGTTCCTCCCTAAAAATATCCCCTCTTTTGAAATGAAAAATATATGAATGGTAACTTTACTTTTGTATCACAAAAACATTTCGATTTCAATAGATTTTACGATATTTTTACAACCTTTATTTATATGGAGTTCACACGTGCTTTCTCTTGTTTGCCAGCACACTGTAAAAGCCACCACGTTCGTTATGAACGAGTGGTTTTTACAGTGTTGCTTTAGTTACGGACATAGCCAGCTGCTGTGGATCTTTGCCAGAAGTCTTGCGTTGTGATAGGCCATTTTGAGGGTGAGGCACGTCCTGCCGAGGTATTTGTTGCCGTCTTCTGTCTTGACGCAGGCGAGGGCGAGGTCTGCTTTTGCAGGGTCCTGCAGACATACAGGGATGAGAAACTGAATGCCGTGATTATAATACTGAGGGATCGCAGTGCGGTAATCTGCTTCCAGCATCCGCTTCGTCTGCCGCAGTGCCCCGTCAAAAAGCTGGACTTTCATGACGCTGTTGCGGATCGTTTCCGGAAGACGCTGGCTATTCTCTGCTTCCTCAAAAATGTGCTCATACTGTGGAACAATATCCAGTCCGATATCAAAGACAAGCTCTGCTGGGTTCTGCACATATTCTGCACGTTCCGGAAGGTCTACAATTCCAGCTTTGAGAAGATTGTATTCCGTATAAAATCCCTCCAGGAACCATCTCTGCCTGTCCGGGACAAGATTTGGGATAAAATAAACATAGACCGGCTGATAATAGCGATTAAATAATCCTGTATTAAAAATTGCATAGTTATCTGTTTCCAGTATTTTGCCTTCCTCATATACCCTCTGAAAAGTGTGCTCCAGATAACCTTTGAGGATTCCATTGTCTTCTGTGCTGCCAAAACTCCATTTCTCCGGAACGATCCTGGAGAGATTCTGTATCTGCCGGTTATAATTCCCGCAGTACGTATAGTCGAATAAATTCATGATGCCTCCTTATAAACTTTTTATTTTTTCTGCAAAACCAGTTTCCATTTCCCGCAGGCAGGAATGGACTCTGAAATTTTGTACCCTGATATAATATTATTTTGGGAAATTCACCGACAGAACTGCCGGGTAAAGATTATATTTTTAAGCTACCATATTTTGATAAAAACAGCAACTTTTTTCCATCGACAAATGTCGACAGATATCGCATCTCGTTATCGGGATTTTGTCATATTCATGGCAAAACACCTCGCGGGATATTACCTGTAAATAGGAACCACATCTCGACATTCAAAACATCCCATGCTATAATAGGAAACTGAAATAAGCACCTTCCGACGGAAATGCGGAGCTTGCCAGGTAAGTTGCTTATACATTTTATTTTTCATCAAGGAGGCAACAAACTCATGACAAAAGAAGAATTCCGTAAACTGACCGAAAATATCCTGATTCTGGATGGAGCTACCGGTTCCAATCTGATGGCGAGCGGCATGCCGCGCGGCATCTGTACCGAGACCTGGGTTATTGACCATAAGGATGTCATCCAGGATCTCCAGCGCGCCTATATCCAGGCTGGAAGCCAGGTCATCTATACTCCGACTTTTGGCGGAAACCGTATGAATCTTGCCAAACATGGACTGACAGACCGTATCGAGGAGATCAACCGTACTCTCGTCGGATATTCCAGAGAACTCGCCGGAAATGGTGTCTACGTAGCCGGTGATATCACGACTTCCGGTTCTTTTATCACTGCAGATGGTAATTATACCTACACAGAAGCTTTTGATATGTACCAGGAACAGGTTCGTATCCTTGCCGATGCAGGCATTGACCTGATCGCAGCAGAGACCATGATCAACATCGAAGAAACTCTCGCCGCAGTCGACGCTGCAAGTTCTGTATGTGATCTTCCGATCATGTGCACCATGACTGTAGAGGCGGATGGAAGTATCTTCAGCGGCGGCAATGCTATCGAAGCTTCTGTTTCTCTTGAAGCAGCCGGTGCAGACGCAGTCGGTATCAACTGCTCCGTCGGACCGGACCAGCTTGTATCCGTCGTACGAAGCATCAAAGAAAATGTATCCATCCCAGTCATCGCCAAACCAAACGCCGGCATGCCGACCATCGATGACAAAGGACAGGCCGTATACAGCATGAATGCAGAAGATTTTGCATCTTATATGAAAGTTCTGATTGAAAGCGGCGCATCCGTCGTCGGTGGATGCTGCGGAACAACTCCGGCATTTATCAAGGCACTGCACGATAGCATCCGATAACTCGCACCTGTTCACAGGACATCATCCTATCTGGGGACGCGCCACTAGCACCTCCTCAATATTCAATACAATCAACAGGGAACGTGGTTTGCAGCTCCAAAAGCCCCCGTTCCCTGTTTCTAATTTCCCACAATCCGATGTCTAGTGCCATCCATTTCCCCACACTCAGCATCGAGTTCAGGAGGCATTAGGAATTCCGATGCCACACACCCCAGTCTCCAACAATAATCGGCATCGAACACAAGTATCTCGCGCATCCCGATGCCTCATGCCAGCCACGCCTCTCATTTCACATGAATCGCTTTCTCCGGGCACATTTCCTGGCAGCAGAAGCAGCGGATGCATTTCCTGTAATCATAGACCGGCGGGTTTTCTCTGCCGTTTCGGAAATTCACAGCTTTCTCCGGGACCGGGCAGCTCTTGACGCAGATCCCGCAGCGGATACACTTGTCTGACTGGATATATGGCTTCTTCTGAAAAATATTCAGAGCCTTCGCCAGACGCTCCCACATACCAGAACGCGCCACTCTCCTGTCTACATCAAAGTATGGGTTCCCGTACTGTGCCACCGCATCCTCCATACGGATCGGACCGCCGGGTGTCAGAAGCTCGATCTCTTCTTCCTTCCAGGTTCCAAGTCCCATCTTCTCACCGTGATAATTTGTCGGGACCATCTCCGGTTTCAGATGGATCAGATGACAAAACACACTGTCCAGTGCGACCGGGTCTTGCGACATCAATATCACATTCATCGGAGCCGGATCGCCGGAGCCAGGTCCGTTCCCCTCCATCGCAACAATTCCATCCATGATATACAGCCGTGGTTTCACATACTGGTTCAGATCCACCAGCATTCTGGCGAAACTGTCCGCGCTCGGATACAGAGTATGCCCCTTCGCCTTGTGAAATCCATAGATGAATCCATAACTGTTCTTGACCGCCCCTGTGATACGTTCCAGTGCATGCGTCTTCATCTTGCACAGAGAGATCACGCAGTCCCTCTCCAGAAGTTCCGCAGGAAGGACAAACTCTTTCGCCTGGATCCCATCCGGATTCTCCACATGGACCCCCTTGGTATAGTCGATCGCCGGAATATCAAATTTATCAAGATAGGTATCCATACCTGTTCCGTGAATGACTTTCGTTGTTGTTCCATTGCCGCACGAATCTGCCAGAATAATATCCTGATACCCCTTCTCCCGCATCAGCCTCGCAAACATGCCAACTATCACAGGATGTGTGATAACAGCTTTATCAACTTCTGCTTTCTTGAGAAGGTTAGGTTTCAGAAGAACCGATTCTTCTTTGCCGACAATAGATTCGAGACTGCCCAGAAGTTCAAGGCCGGTCTCCAGATTCTCATAAACAAGTTCTTCCCTGTAAGAATTACAGGGAAGAAGGATCACTTTGCTTTTTTTATTCATAATCACCCTCGCTGAGAACTCAGATCTGTCTCGCGGATCGCCTTTCTGACCGGAAGGATGCACGCCGGCACTACAGACAAGAAATCAACCCCCATCTGAAGGAAGGTTTCTGTCAGTTCCGTATCTGCTGCGATCTCACCACAGATCCCTGCCTGACGGTTCTCCTGATGTGCAGCTTCCACTACCATCTTGATCATACGGAGCACCGCCGGGTGATGATCGTTGTATTTGTCCTTGAGCAGAGGATTCTGCCTATCCATAGCAAGTGTATACTGTGTCAGGTCATTTGTTCCGATGCTCAGGAAGTTGACTCTCCTTGCCAGTTCCTGGCTGATCATAACCGCTGCCGGTGTCTCGATCATGATACCTGTCCTGATATTACGGTAAGGAATTTCTTTTTCATCGAGTCCTGCCTTGACCTCCTGAATGATCTCCTCGATCTGATCCATCTCTTCTTCGGAATCGATCATCGGATACATCATCGCAAGATTACCATAGGCACTGGCACGGTAGATTGCACGAAGCTGTGCCTTGAACATCTTCTTACGGTCAAGACAGAGACGGATGCCACGGTTTCCCATGATCGGGTTGGTCTCCGCCGGAATATCCAGATAAGAAGCCTGCTTGTCAGCTCCGAGATCGGCGGTACGGATCACTGCTGTACGCTCTCCCATCGTCTCTGCCAGCTTCTTGTACGCATGAAACAGCTCATTCTCCCTCGGATAGTTTTCCCTTCCAAGATACTGGAATTCACTTCGAAGGAGCCCAATGCCGGAAGCCCCGTAAAAAAGGACACTGCTCAGATCGCTCATGTTGCCGATATTTGCGTACAGACCGATCTTTGTTCCATCCTTCGTCTCATCCTTCTGTGTCTTGAGTTTGAGAAGTTCTTCTCGTTCTCTTCGATCCGCCTCAAGACGGATCTCGTATTCTTTCTTGATCTCTGCATCCGGATTCAGATACATGGTTCCTGTATAACCATCCACGATCGCGGTCATACCATCCCACTCGTCATCCGGTGCAATGTCTACCAGAGTTGGGATCTCCATTGTCTTTGTCATAATGGAGGCATGAGAAACGGCTGATCCATGATGCATGACAACGGCAAGAAGTTTCTCCTTGTCCATCTCCATGATCTCAGTCGGTGACAGAGCCTCTGCCACCAGGATCACCGGTTCCTCTCCCAGATTGATCCGGATCGCCGCTCCGCCGAGGATCTGGATCAGACGGTTGGATATTTCCTGAATGTCTGAAATCCTCTTACGGATCACCGGTTCTTCCAGGTTGCGGAAGGTCTCTACCAGCTCATCACGGTTTGTCATAACTGCATAAGCAGCATTGACCTTTTCGTTGGCAATGCTGCTCTCGATCGCATTCTGGAAGCTTCCGGATTCCAGGAGCTTTGCCTGATTAAGGAAAGTCCTGGCCTCCTGCTCATTCAGAGATTTATTGGCTTCGTAAAGTTCTTTGAGCTTCGCTACCGCCTGCTCCTTCGCTTTACGAAAATCCTCGATCTCTTTTTTGATGTTGCTTACCAGACACTGACGTATCTGATATTCCCCTCTGCTGTAATATAAGATTTTTCCGATGGCAATTCCCGAAAAGGTAGCAATACCTTTGTAGATTTCCATCCTGCTTCCCCCTTGTTTCTATCAGTTGCAGGCAGCCTTGAACTCCGTCCAGTTCTTATTGTAGGCCTCATCTGCCTCCGCGCTGATGTTTTCTACTGCTGATCCTTCTGTTACAGAATCCGGAACAACAAGGTCCTGATTCTCAAGCAGGGAATCTGCTGCTTTGTTTGTGCAGTAATATCCGATATAATCGAAACATTTTGCTGCGTTTTCCGGCTGAAGGATGTAGTCCATGAACTGATAAGCCTCATCCTTGTCCGGTGCCTGGCTCGGGATGAACATTCCCATAACGCCAAAGCCAAGTCCCTCTTCCGGATATACCACTTTGAGATCCGGATTTTCCTGAAGGGCTGCTGTTACCTGAGATGTATAAAGGAAGGCAACACTTGCTTCCCCATTAAGAAGCGCATCCTGTGTATTGTCATCCTGAATCAGACGCACGTTTGGTGCTAACTCCAGAAGCTTCTCCCCTGTTTTGGCGATATCATCTGTATTCTGGTCATTAAAGTCCTGGCCAAGAGCAAGATTTGTGATACCGTTGAGCACACGGTAATTGGCAGTCAGGGCAATGCTGTCCTCTAAAGAGGCATCCCAGAGGTCATTATAGCCTTTGATATCGATGTCCACCAGCTCCGGATCGTAAACGATCAGCGGAATGCCTGCACCGTATGGTGCTGTATATTCATTGTTCGGGTCATAAAACTGTCCCTGATAAAGCGGATTGATGTTTTTCCAGCCTGTCAGCTTAGATGTGTCAAGCTTCTCTACCAGACCTTCCTCGATTGCTGTCTGGATGATATAATCGTCTGCTACAATAACATCATAATCTCCGCCCTTTGCCATGGAAAGCTTCTCCAGCATATTTTCATCTGTATCAAAATTGGAATAGACAACCTTGATACCTGTTTCTTCTTCAAAGCCGTCCAGAACTTCCTGTGGGAACATATTCTCCCATGTGTAAAGTACAAGTTCTTTGGAGTCATCTGCCGAGACAGAAACTGCCAGTGTCGGAACTACGAGTGCCGCACATAATGCACATACCACTAATTTTTTCATAACTTTTTCTCCTCTTCTTGTCTTGTTTCGATTTTAACAAACTCCAGACATGTTTAGTATATCTTACTTTTGTTTCATTGAAAAGACTTTCTTAATTCTTTTTCTGATTTCTGCCTGTAAACTTTCCTATTGCGGTATAAACGAGCAGGATCAGAAGGGTAACCGCCAGCATGATCGTACAGAGTGCATTGACCTCCGGGGTCACGCCTGTCTTGATCTGTGTGTAGACCTTGATCGGCAGAGTAGAAAGACGCGGTCCGTTAATAAAAATACTGATGACCACATCATCCATGGACATTGCAAATGCCAGAAGGGAACCTGACATTACCGCCGGCATGATGAGCGGAAGGATAATATCCCAAAATGCCCGAAACGGTCCTGCACCAAGGTCCCTCGCCGCTTCCTCAAGCGACGGGTCCATTCCCGCAAGGCGTGCTTTTACTTCCATAAGAATATACGGCACGCAGAAAACGGTGTGTCCGATCAGGAGCGTCAGCATACCAAACGGCAGATTCATCATATAGAAAAAAGCCATCAGGACCATACCAAGGATGATTTCCGGGATCATCAGCGGCAGGATGGAAATATATTCCAAGATTCCCTTTGTCTTCCAGTGGATCCTGGAAAGCCCGACTGCCCCAAGAGTTCCGATCACCGCCGATACAAAGCAGCTTACCACTCCAAGGAACAAACTATTTCCAAGTGCCTCGATCATTGCGCTGTCAGAAAAAAGCTCCTGATACCATTTCAGGGAAAATCCGGTAAAACGCACCGGAAGTTTTGATTCATTAAAAGAAAATACGATGACGACTGCGATCGGCAGATACATCAGTACAAAAATCAATCCAAGGTAAAACCTGGAGAGTTTTGAATTCTTTTTCATCCCACACCCTCCAATTCTTTTGCATTTGTGACTTTGCGGTACAGCATGATCATCAGTGTCGTAAGGATCATCAATACCACAGCCAGTGCCGCCGCGAACGGCCAGTTATTTCCTCTTGTCATCTGTTCCTGGATCAGACTTCCAACAAGCACGATCTTGTTTCCACCCAGGATATCTGCGATGAAAAACAGTCCCATGGACGGGATAAATGTCAGGATCACACCGGAAAGAAGACCTGGCAGAGTCAGTTTGAAAGATACTGTCCAAAAAGCCTTAAACGGGCTCGCTCCGAGATCTCTTGCCGCCTCGACGAGCGACCAGTCCAGTTTCTCCGCGCTGGAATAGACAGAAAGGATCATAAACGGAAGCAGCACATAGGTCATACCGATCACGATCGCCGGATAGCTGTAAAGGATACGAAGCGGCTTCTCGATCAGCCCAAGGCTTTTGAGCACATGGTTCAGAAGCCCTTTGGTCTGAAGGATGATCATCCATCCGTAAAGTCGGATCAGGGAGTTTACCCAAAACGGCAGCATCAGAAAGATCATCGCGCGTTTTTTCCATTTGTCGGAAAGTTTTGCCATAAAATATCCAAACGGATATCCGACCAGGCAGATAATCAGGGTACTGGTCAGGGCAAGCTGGAAAGATCCTGTAAAGGTCTGCATGTAGACAGGGTCAAGGATCTTTTTATAATTTGCAAGTGTAAATGTCCACTCCACGCCGTGTCCTGCTTTTGGCTGTGCAAAGCTCAGTGCCAGCATATAAAGCAGCGGTCCTGCCACAAAAATGATCGTAAAGATGTATAACGGCAGGATCATCCAGACAGAGCCGGATTTCTTTTTTTTCATGATTCTGCCCCGCTTTCTGTGTCAAGATCTACCAGAACGGCATTCTCCGGTTCAAAGAAACAGGTTACTTTCTGTCCTGGCTGCACGCTCGCATCGATGCCGTATCTGCTTGCGATCACTTCTGTTCCGTCGGTAAGTTCCAGTACAACGCGGAGAAGACCTCCGGCAAAACTCTTCTCGACTACTTCTGCGTCAAGACCTTTCTGACAGGTTTCGTCAAGAACGATATTTTCGCTCCGGACTGCCAGTGTCACCGGTGTTCCTGCCTGTAAAACATTGCCGTCTGCCGCTGCTAGAACAGTTCCTCCTGCAAGGCTTACGCGCACCTGATCGCTTTCCATTGCTTCTACAGTTCCCTTAAGGATGTTTGCATTTCCGACAAAAGTTGCCACATAGCTGGTCTTTGGATGATTGTAGATCTCATCCGGGGAACCGATCTGCTCAAATCTTCCCTGGTTCATGACTGCGATACGGTCTGACATATTGATCGCTTCTTCCTGGTCATGTGTGATGTAGACAAACGTGATGCCAAGTTTTTTCTGTAATTTCTTAAGTTCCAGCTGCATCGCGCGGCGGAGCTGGAGATCCAATGCTCCCAGAGGCTCATCGAGAAGAAGGACCTTCGGATTATTTACCAGAGAACGTGCGATCGCAACTCGCTGTCTCTGTCCACCGGAGAGCTCTGACGGTTTACGCTTCTCATATCCCGGAAGCTGTACCAGTTCCAGCATTTCGGCGACACGTTTTCTGATCTCGGCTTTCGGAACTTTCTTAAGTTTCAGTCCGTAGCCGATGTTGTCTGCAACGGTCATATGCGGAAACAGGGCGTAATTCTGAAATACTGTGTTTACGTCTCTCGCTTCCGGTGCAAGATCTGTCACATCTTTACCGTCCAGAAATACCTGACCGGAATCCGGTGTCTCAAGGCCCGCGATGATACGCAAAGTTGTCGTCTTGCCACATCCGGAAGATCCCAGAAGTGTAATAAATTCGCCTTTTCCGATGGAAAGACTGATCTCTTTGAGAACGGTTTCATCCTTTGAAAAAGATTTCTTGATCTTTTTTAATTCCAAACATGTTTCTGCCATTTTTCTGCCTGTCCTCCTGCTGTTTTATTTTTGCTCTGTCTGCTTTCTGATATAAGCAGTATAACTTTCTCTGTCAAAAACCGGGGTAAACTCTGTGCAGATCTTTCCGGCCTGCTCTCCGCCGTTTCTTAAGAGTTTGTACACGGTCAGGGCAAGCAGTTTTGCCGGAAGGATGTATGCCTTTTCCGGATCTGTGATACGGAAGTCTGCCCCATGGAGTTTGCCTTCAAAGCCCTTGAATGTAAAATTCACGACCGGCATCAGGTGGCTCAGATCGCCTACATCCGTGCAGGCATTGTTGAAATCGCCCTTCTGTACAGTGCGATACTCAAGTTCCAGATCCTCTGCCGCCTCCAGAAGTGCCGTATCTGCCTCTCTCGGAAGGATCGGCATATAGCCCTGGAGTATTTCCCGCTCGATCCTGCCGCCGAATGCATAAGCAGCCCCGTCGTAAGCACGGTTGACCATGTCGGTGATCTCCTCGATCTTCTCAAGGGAAGCCGCCCGCACCTTCGTCTCGATAACAGCTTCATCCGGCACACTGTTGATGACATCGCCGGCCTTGCGGATCACATTGTGGAGGCGTACATGGTCTTCCTCGCGGAAAGTCTCTCGCATCAGTCCCATCATCTGGATCGCGCTGGTCGTGATGCTGAGGGCGTTGACACCGTTCCACGGATCGATCGCCCCGTGTGCGGCCTTGCCTCTGACAGTGACCCGTTCTGCACTGTAACCGTTGCACGCCGGATTTCCCAGGTAAAAATCCTCCTCGACCGGAACCATATGCACATGGGTCGTCAGCGCAATATCCGTATCATCAAAAACTCCTGTGCGGATCATCTCGCTCTTGCCGCAGCAGAATTCTGTTCCTTCTTTCTGAAGACGGACACGTTTATCTGCATCAATATATTCCTCAGCAGGAACTGCAAGAAAAGAAAGGCTTCCGCCAAGCTCTTTCTGGATTTCTGTATCTGCCAGTGCCGCTGCACAGCCTATCATTGCTGCCATCTGTGCGTGATGCCCGCAGGCATGTGCCACACCGGTGACAGGATCCGACACAGGATGTGCCTTACAGCCGATTGCATCCATCTCTCCGATGATCGTCAGATGCGGGCCTTCTGCAGGATGACTGTCACCACGTACACCAGTCCGTGCAAGATGCTCCGTCACCTCATATCCCAGCTGTCTGAGACACTCTGCTGTTTTTTGTGCTGTCCGTATCTCTTCAAATCCCGGTTCCGGATGTGAAGCGATATCTTCTGCAAAATTTATGATCTGCTCTCTGTATGCATCAATTCTCTGAAGAATCTTTTCTTCTATTTTATCTAACATTTGTTTAACATCCTCTCTTGATATCCTCTATATCCATCAAAATCTGTACAGCTTTCTCAGGTATAGAGCATGGATCAAAAGCCTTCACTTTCATAAGTTAATACGTTATAAAAGCAATAAACCTTTATCCCCTTATGATAACATAAATTTTCAGCAATGCAAGCACTGAAAAATCACAAAAAAAACGCCGGATAACGCAAAAATCCGGATACTCTGTTCAAAGTATCCGGATTCAATAATGGCAAGCTGGAAATGAGACTCGAACTCACGACCCCTTCATTACGAGTGAAGTGCTCTACCGACTGAGCTATTCCAGCCTGTGCCTGAAACACAACCATTATTATACCTGATTTCTCAGAAAAATCAAGAACAAATTTTAATTTTTATGCTGTAACTTCATTTACAGCGAATTATTTTTTATGCTGTTTCTTTCGCTACAGTTTTTCTGGTTTTCTTTGGTGCAGTAACTGCTTCTTTTACAAGAACTTTCTTCTCCTCTTTCACTGTAGCCGCCGGTTCCTTGACAGCGGCCCTGGAAGATTTTCTGGAAACGCGAGGTTTCTTTGCCACAGGTTTTTTCTCAGTTTTCTTCACCGGGGCAGAGACTGCTTCTCTTTTCTTGGTCGGTGTGCAGGAAAATACTGTCACGCCAAGTGCAGGAACTTTGAGTTTGATGGAATACTCTCTCTCATCGCACTCATCCTGCTTGCAAGTCTTTCCTCTCGGATTTACCGTTCCCTGTCCGCCATATTCTTTGGCGTCGGTGTTGAAGATTTCTTTGTATTTGCCGAAGAACGGAACGCCTACTTTATAGTCTGTATATGGAACAGCCGCGAAGTTGCATACAACGAGAAGCGTTTCTTCCGGCTTGTCTGTCTTTCTCATGAAAGTCAGGACGTTTTCCTCATATTTCATAAGCTGGATCCATTCAAATCCATCGTACTCATCATCCTTCTGGATCAGTGCCGGATGGGTGCGGTACAGCTCATTGAGGTCATGGATAAATTTCTCCATCTCCTCTGGAAGTTCTTTGCCCGGAGCCATCATGGTACAGCCCGGATGCATCATCATATAGGCATATGCCGCACGAACCTGGCTTAATTTCTGTGCCTCATCTCCCGGAAGTTTCTCCATAAATTCAGCGAGATTTCCTGCCTCACGGTTTCCGAGCGGCAGTACATAATGCTCACAGTAAGCATAGATCATGGACAGAGTGAGCTGATCGTGGACATATTTTCTCTCGATCGGATCTTTGGAAAGGTAAGCAAGAAAATCTCCTGCCCAGTTGTTGTTCCATTTGTAGTCGAATCCGATGTTGTCATCCTCCACGCTTCCGGTGAGTTCGGACCAGAGGCCGTCCTCCTGTGCGATCGTGAGGGTTCCCGGAAGTTTCTTATCAAGGATGGAATTCAGATGTTTCAGGAATTCTACTGCTTCCAGGTTTTCATTTGTTCCGTAGATGTTCGGCTTCCATTGTCCGTATTCCCTGCCGAAATCAAGATACAGCATGGAATCTACATCGTCCAGGCGGAGTCCGTCTGCATGATAAACTTCCAGCCAGTAAAAAGCGTTTGCCAGAAGGAAATCCTTAACCATCGGGCTGTCGAAATTGTAAAGAAGGGTTCCCCAGATCGGATGGATCGCCATGGACGGATCTGGATTCTCATACAACGGTGTTCCGTCAAAAAGCTCAAGACCTCCCTCCACTCTCGGGAAATGAGACGGTGTCCAGTCAAGGATCAGACCGATCCCTGCCTTGTGAAGTTCATTGACAACCTTCTGAAAATCCTCTGGTGTGCCAAATCTTCTGGTCGGTGCATAATAAGCAAATGTGCTGTATTCTCCTGCTTCGTCATCAAGGTATTCCATGACCGGATGCAGCTCTACATGAGTATAGTTCAGTTTCTTTACAAAATCTGCGAGCTCTGCGGCATCCTTCCATTCTGTCAGAGAAGTTTCATAGATGGAGATCGGCTGTTTGCGGTCGCTGAATTTCTTACGCTCCTTCATCCAGGTCTCATCTTCCCACTGGAATACGCTGGTGTCTGCCACAACAGATGCATTTGCCGGTGGAACCTCGGTGCATGCTGCGTATGGATCAGATTTCAGCTCGATCCTGTTTCCCTTGAGTTTCAGTTCATATTTGTAGATATCCCCTGCTTTCACACCCGGGATAAAAAGTTCAAAGATACCGGACATCGGCATTCTGTGCATCGCATGGCATCTTCCGTCCCACGCATTGAAATCACCTACAACACTGACACGCATCGCGTTCGGTGCCCATACTGCAAAGCTGGTTCCTTTAACGCCATTAATCTCCATCGGATGTGCGCCCAGTTTCTCATACGCGTGATAATAAACGCCTGCGCAGAAAGCTTTTTCCTCTGCTTCTGTGATCTGACCGGAGAATGCATAAGGATCTGCAAATTCCTTTGTTTCTTCTCCTTTGGTGACGCGATATTTATAATCCGGGATCTTTCTTCCCGGGATCATTGCTGCAAAATAGCCTGCTTCGTCTTCCTGCTCCATTTCATATTTACGGGAGCCGACCAGAACTTCTGCCTTATCTGCCTCCGGGAAAAATCCCTGGATCAGAACGCCGTCTGTCGTAAGACGCGGAGCCATGACATCCTTCGGAGATGCTTCCTCTCCGTAAACCACTGCTTCAATTCTCGGCCAGTCCATATATTCGTATGCTTTGCTTTCCATAACTACTGCCTCCATTCTGAGATGCTGCTGTCAAACGTTTCTGCAAATGTCATCTCTTTGATAATAGTTTATCATTTTTTCCAATAAAAATAAAGAATAGAACGAAATTTGTTTGACAAAACTGCTCTGGTACGATAAATTGAAACTAGAGTTTTTCTGATATCCAGGAAACAAATTTCAGAAATCCAAGGAGGTTTTTCGTTATGGAAAACAAAACATTTGACGTAACCGCTCTCGGTGAATTACTGATCGACTTTACAGAAAACGGAAACAGTTCTCAGGGCAATCCCCTGATGGAAGCAAACCCTGGCGGTGCTCCATGTAACGTGCTCGCCATGCTGGAACGTCTTGGCAAAAAGACTGCTTTCATCGGCAAAGTCGGCAAAGACATGTTTGGTACACAGTTAAAGACTGCTGTTGAGGAAGTCGGCATTGACACCCGTAACCTTATCATGGATGAAAACTGCCACACCACGCTCGCTTTCGTACATACTTATCCGGATGGTGACCGTGACTTTTCTTTCTATCGTGATCCGGGCGCAGATATGATGCTCACCAAAGAAGAAGTTCAGAAGGATCTGATCGAAGCTTCCCGTATCTTCCACTTTGGAACACTTTCTTCTACTCATGAGGGTGTACGTGAAGCTACACGCCACGCGATCGATCTTGCGAAAGAAGCCGGATGCATCATCACCTTTGACCCGAACCTGCGTCCGCCTCTCTGGAAATCTCTCGAGGATGCCCGTGCGGAGATCGAATATGGCATGTCCAAATGTGATGTATTAAAGATTTCTGACAATGAGGTAGAGTTCATGTGCGGAACCACAGATTATGACAAGGGTGCTGCCATGATCCAGGAAAAATACAACATCCCGCTCATCCTCATCACCATGGGCAAGGACGGAAGCCGCGCATACTACAAGGACATGATCGTAGAGGCAGCTCCTTTCCTCCAGGAAAACACCATCGAGACCACCGGTGCCGGAGATACTTTCTGCGCAAGCACCCTGAACTACGTTCTCGACCACGGCCTTGAGAACCTCACAGAAGAAAACCTCAAAGAACTTCTCACCTTCGCAAACGCAGCCGCATCCCTCATCACCACACGCAAAGGTGCCCTGAGAGTTATGCCGACACGTGAGGAAGTGGAAAGCTTTATCGCAAGCCGTAAATAATTTTTAACGCCATTTATATACAAAAGAATCCCGGACGGTCCATTTCGGATCATCCGGGATTCTTTTGTCTGTATATTCTTATTTGATCACACGTACTTTGGACACGCCTTCGATTGCTCTGAGTTCATCCAGAGCTTCTTTGGATGCTGCGCTTTCCAGGTCGATGATGGTGTATGCATATCCACCACGGCTCTTGTTGGTCATATCCGCGATGTTCAGTCCCTCGCTTCCGAGGATCTTGGTGAACTGGCTGATCATATTCGGGATGTTTTTGTGAGCGATGGTGATACGTCCGACTGCCACGCAGGTTCCCATGTCGCAGTTCGGGAAGTTTACGGAGTTTTTGATATTTCCGTTTTCGAGGAAATCTCTGACTTCTTTGACTGCCATAACTGCACAGTTTTCTTCAGATTCCTCTGTGGATGCACCAAGATGTGGTGTTACGAGGATTCCCGGTCTGCCTGCTACGGTTGCATTTGCAAAGTCTGTTACGTATTTCTTAACCTTGCCGCTGTCAAGAGCTTCTACAAGGGCATCCTCGTCAACGAGAAGGTCTCTTGCGAAGTTCAGAAGAACGACACCGTCTTTCATCTTTGTGAAAGCTTCTTTGTCGATCATCTTGCGTGTGTTGTCTGTAAGCGGTACATGGATGGTGATGTAGTCGCACTGGCTGTAGATCTCATCCAGGGATTTGCTGTGTTTGATGGTTCTGGAAAGGTTCCATGCTGCATCGATGGAGATGAATGGGTCATATCCGTAAACTTCCATTCCCAGATGTGTTGCAGAGTTCGCAACCATGGCTCCGATCGCACCAAGTCCGATGATACCAAGCTTCTTGCCACTGATCTCACAGCCTGCAAACTGTTTTTTCTGTTTCTCAGCCAGTTTGTCGATGTGTTCTTTGTCTTCTTCGTGTGCTACCCACTCGATACCACCAACGATATCACGGGAAGCAAGGAGCATTCCTGCAAGAACAAGCTCCTTAACACCGTTTGCGTTTGCACCTGGTGTGTTGAATACTACGATACCTTTTTCTGCGCATACATCAACCGGGATGTTGTTGACACCTGCACCTGCACGGGCGATGACTTTGACATTTTCCGGAAGTTCCATGTCATGCATTTTGGCACTTCTTACCAGGACTGCATCGGCATCGTTCATTTCTTCTGTCTGTTTGTAATCATCTCCAAACAGGCCGAGACCTGTCTGGGAGATTGGATTGAGGCATTTATACTGGAACATTATGCATTTTCCTCCTCGAATTTTTTCATGAATGCAACAAGGGCTTCTACGCCTTCTTTGGGCATTGCATTGTAGATACTTGCACGCATACCGCCTACAGTTCTGTGTCCTTTGAGGTTTACAAGACCTGCTGCCTTTGCTTCTTTGACGAATTTGGCATCCATGTCTTTGTCACCTGTAACGAAAGGAACATTCATCAGAGAACGGGAAGCCGGCTCTACTGTGCCTTTGAAGAGTTTGCTCTGATCCAGGAAATCATAGAGGATCTTGGCTTTCTCGATGTTTCTTCTCTGCATTTCCTCCAGTCCGCCCATAGCTTTGAGCCATTTGAAGACTTTGCCGCATACATAGATGCAGTAAGCGTTCGGTGTGTTGTACAGGGAACCTGCATCTGCATGTGTCTTATATGTAAGCATGGTTGGTGTTCCCGGAAGGGCATCCTCTGTGATGAGGTCTTCGCGGATGATGACGATTACCATACCTGCAGGTCCGATATTTTTCTGGACACCACCGTAGATGATGCCGTATTTGGTTACATCTACAGGCTCAGATAAGAAGCAGGAAGAAACGTCTGCTACCAGAGTTTTTCCCTTTGTATTCGGAAGAGTTTTGAATTTTGTTCCGTAAATTGTATTATTTTCACAAATGTATACGTAATCTGCATCCGGGCTGATCGGAAGATCGCTGCAGTCCGGGATATAAGAGAAGGTTTTGTCTTCGGAAGAGGCGATCTTGTTTACCTTTCCGTATTTCTGTGCTTCCTGATATGCTTTTTTTGCCCACTGACCGGTAACGATATAGTCAGCTACTCCGTTTTTCATAAGGTTCATCGGAATCATGGCAAACTGCTGAGAAGCACCACCCTGAAGGAATAATACCTTGTAGTTATCCGGGATGTTCATCAGGTCTCTGAGATCCTGCTCTGCATCATCGATGATCTTCTGGAATTCAGGACTTCTGTGGCTCATCTCCATTACGGACATGCCTGTTCCCTGATAATCCATCATCTCATCTGCTACTTCTTTCAGCACAGGTTCCGGCAGTACGGCCGGTCCTGCAGAAAAATTATACACTCTGCTCATTGTTCTTCATATCCTCCTCGTCAAAAACTTCATTCAGACTTGCGCCTGCCGGTACCATCGGGAACACGCTGAGATCCTGATCGATCCAGCAGTCCAGTACTACAGGTCCGTCTGTTGCGAGAGCCTCGCGGATCGCCGGCTCTACTTCTTCCATCTTCGTAACACGGATCGCTTTCGCTCCCATGCCCTCAGATATTTTCACAAAATCCACGGCATCGTCAAGAACGGTGTGTGAATATCTGTGTTCATAGAATAAGGTCTGCCACTGACGTACCATACCCAGTACATGATTGTTCATGACAATCTGTAAAAGCTGTTTATGGCAGCGTACTGCTGTCGCGATCTCATTCATGTTCATTCGGAAACAGCCGTCTCCAGCGATGTTGACAACTGTTTTGTCCGGTCTTCCCATCTTGGCACCGATTGCAGCTCCAAGTCCGTATCCCATCGTTCCGAGACCACCGGAAGTCAGGAAGGTACGAGGTTCTTTGTACTTGAAGTACTGTGCGGCCCACATCTGGTGCTGACCGACATCTGTTGAGATAATTGCATCTCCACCTGTGATTTCGTAGAGTTTCTCTATAATGTATGGTCCTGTGAGCTGGGAATGATCATAACTCAGAGGATATTTGGCTTTCATCTCCTGAATATGCTCGATCCACTCCGGATGCTGTTTTTCCGGAATCATTTCCAGAAGTCTGCGGAGAACTTCTCTTACATCTCCGATTACAGACGCATCTACCACAACATTCTTGTTAATTTCTGCCGCATCGACATCGATCTGCAGGATCTTTGCCTGTTTTGCAAAGGTCTTGGCATTTCCTGTGACACGGTCACTGAAACGTGCACCCAGAACGATCAGAAGGTCGCACTGTGTCACGCCAAGGTCGGAAGTCTTGGTTCCATGCATGCCAAGCATTCCTGTATACAGAGGATCTTCTCCGGAAAAAGCGCCCTTGCCCATAAGGCTATCGCAGACCGGAGCCTGGATCTTATGTGCCAGTTCGCTAATCTCCTTGGAAGCTCCGGAGATCACACATCCGCCGCCGACAAAAATATACGGCTTCTTTGCTTCCTCGATCATCTGTGCAGCAGTTTCCAGATCTTCTCTGCGGATCGTCTCAGTCTCACGGTTGATCGTAGCCGGACGGCGCAGGGAATATTCATAAGTTGCTGCTGTTACATCTTTGGTCACATCCACCAGTACTGGTCCCGGACGTCCGCTCTTGGCAATATAAAATGCCTTGCGGAGTGTGTCTGCCAGCATGGAGATGTCTTTTACGATAAAACTGTGTTTTGTGACCGGCATTACAATACCGGCAATATCAACTTCCTGGAAAGAATCTCTTCCGAGAAGTGGTTTGCCTACGTTAGCGGTGATCGCTACGACTGGAACAGAATCCATGTATGCGGTCGCGATACCGGTAACCAGGTTTGTAGCTCCAGGTCCGGAGGTTGCCAGGCACACTCCGACTTTGCCTGTAGCACGGGCATAACCGTCTGCCGCATGAGATGCACCCTGTTCATGAGAAGTCAGAACGTGGTGGATCTCATCACTGTGTTTATAGAGAGCATCATAGACATTGAGGATCGCGCCTCCCGGATAACCGAAAACAGTATCTACTTTCTGTTCCTTAAGGCACTCAATGATGATCTCTGCACCTGTAAGCTGCATTGTGTTTCCTCCTGTGTATATAAAATGAATGATTTCAGTTATTTTGCTTTCGGCACTTCAAGGATCGCTCCTCTGTTGCCTGAGGTAACCATTGCAGCATATCTTGCAAGATATCCGGTTGTGACTCTTGGTTCACGTGGCTGCCATTTTGCTTTTCTTGCTGCCATCTCTTCATCAGATACTTTGACTTCCAGTTTGAGTTCCGGAATGTTGATGCTGATGATGTCGCCTTCTTCGATCAGGGCGATTGGTCCACCTACGGCTGCCTCCGGTGAAACATGTCCGATGGAAGCTCCACGGGATGCACCACTGAAACGTCCGTCTGTGATAAGAGCTACAGAAGATCCAAGTCCCATACCTGCGATCGCAGATGTCGGATTCAGCATCTCTCTCATTCCAGGACCGCCTTTTGGTCCTTCATAACGGATGACTACAACGTCTCCGGCTACGATCTTGCCGCCTTTGATCGCTGCGATCGCATCTTCTTCGCAGTCAAAGACTCTTGCCGGTCCTTCGTGTACCATCATTTCTTCTACGACTGCGGAACGTTTTACGACACCGCCGTCAGGAGCGATATTTCCTTTGAGGACTGCAAGTCCACCGGTCTGGCTGTATGGATTGTCGATCGGGCGGATAACTTCAGGATTGAGGTTTACACAGTCTTTGATATTTTCGCCTACTGTTTTGCCTGTTACTGTCATGCATTCTGTATGGAGAAGTCCTTTTTTGTTCAGCTCGTTCATGACTGCGTAAACACCGCCGGCTTCATTGAGATCTTCCATGTAAGTCGGGCCTGCCGGTGCAAGGTGGCAGAGGTTCGGTGTCTTTGCACTGATCTCGTTTGCGAAACTAATATCAAAGTCCATTCCGACTTCATGAGCGATCGCCGGAAGATGAAGCATACTGTTGGTAGAACATCCAAGTGCCATATCTACCGTCAGGGCATTCAGAATTGCTTCCTTTGTCATGATGTCTCTCGGACGGATGTTTCTGCGGTACATTTCCATAACCTGCATACCTGCATGTTTTGCAAGACGGATACGTTCGGAATATACTGCCGGAATGGTTCCGTTTCCACGAAGTCCCATACCAAGAACCTCAGTCAGACAGTTCATGGAGTTTGCAGTGTACATACCGGAACAGGATCCACATGTAGGACATGTTTTGTTCTCGAATTCTGTCAGTTCGTCTTCTGTGATCTTGCCTGCTGCATAAGATCCAACAGCTTCGAACATACTGGAAAGGCTTGTCTTGTGTCCGTGGATATGACCTGCCATCATCGGACCGCCGCTTACGAATACAGTCGGAACGTTGATCCTGGCTGCTGCCATCAGAAGTCCAGGTACGTTTTTGTCACAGTTCGGAACCATAACAAGGGCATCAAACTGATGAGCCATTGCCATTGCCTCTGTAGAGTCTGCAATCAGATCTCTTGTTACCAGAGAGTATTTCATTCCGATGTGTCCCATTGCGATACCGTCACAGACAGCGATCGCCGGGAATACGATCGGTGTACCGCCAGCCATTGCAACCCCCTGTTTTACGGCTGCTACGATCTTGTCAAGGTTCATATGGCCAGGTACGATCTCATTGTAGGAACTTACGATTCCGACTAACGGACGTTCCATCTCTTCTTTTGTTAATCCAAGGGCATTAAACAGGGAACGGTGAGGTGCCTGCTGTGAGCCTGTTTTTACTGAATCACTTCTCATTTTATTATCTCCTCTTTATTCAATCTATACGATACCTACGGATTGTTCCGTGCATAGCACTCCTGGTATCTTACACCGCTGCTGCGATCAGATCTCCCATTTCTTTTGTTCCGACAGCTTTGCATCCTTCGGACATGATGTCACCTGTACGGTATCCGTCTGTCAGGACTTTCTGTACAGCTGCCTCTACTGCGTCTGCCTCTTCGTCAAGGTTGAGTGAGTAACGGAGCAGCATTGCTGCGGAAAGGATCGTTGCGATCGGGTTTGCTTTATTCTGTCCTGCGATATCCGGTGCGGATCCGTGGCTTGGCTCATACAGACCAAATTTGGTCTCATTGAGGCTTGCAGAAGAAAGCATTCCGATGGAACCTGTCACCATACTTGCCTCATCAGATAAAATATCGCCAAACATGTTCTCTGTCAGGATAACGTCGAACTGTGCCGGATCATGTACAAGCTGCATTGCACAGTTGTCAACCAGCATATGCTCCAGAGTTACTTCCGGGTAATCCTTTGCAACTTCTTCTACGACTTTTCTCCAGAGTCTGGAAGAATCCAGAACGTTTGCCTTGTCTACGCTTGTGACTTTCTTTCTTCTCTTCATTGCGATGTCAAAGGCTTTGATCGCGATACGGCGGATCTCATTTTCATTGTAGGAAAGTGTATCGATTGCTTTCTTTACACCGTCTTCTTCAATGGTCTTTCTTTCGCCGAAGTAAAGACCGCCGGTCAGCTCACGGACGATGATCATGTCAAATCCGTTGTCTCCGATCACTTCTTTTTTGATCGGGCAGGCTTCTTCGAGTTCTTTGTAAAGGTATGCCGGACGAAGGTTTGCAAAAAGGTTCAGTGCTTTACGGATAGCAAGGAGTCCTGCTTCCGGACGTTTGGACGGCTCCAGTTTGTACCATGGGGATGTCTTTGCATCACCGCCGATAGAGCCCATCAGAACTGCGTCAGAGGCTTTGGCTGTAGCAATTGCCTCATCTGTAAGCGGTACGCCGTGGACATCAATAGATGCGCCTCCAAGCAGTACCTCTGAATAAGTAAAGGTGTGGTTGTATTTCTCACATACTTTATCGAGAACTTTTTTGGCTTCACTGACAATTTCCGGTCCGATTCCATCTCCTGGAATCAATGCAATCTTGTATTCCATCTTTTCATTTCCTCTCTCTGCATCACACGAATCTTGCGCAGAGTCCTTTCCTCATGGATATTGTTATTATAATAACGCACTTTCTGGCACTTTTCAACCCTTTACTACGTAAAAGTTAGAACGTGTTATAAAAGTAAACGATTTTTATAAAAAAAGAAGTGCCGCATCTGACGCAGCACTTACTTTCTTATTTGCAGTTATGCGGATGCCTGTTCTGCCTTCTCCACCTCTGCAATAGCCTGTTTTCTCATTGGGATACGGCAGTTCTTGTTATTGCCGAATTCTACAATCACATCTTCTTCTGTCATGTCGATGATCACTCCATAGAAGCCGCTTGTGGTAACGATACTGTCACCGACTTCCATGCTGTTGAGCATTGCCTGAAGTCTCTTCTGCTCTTTCTTCTGAGGACGGATCATCAGGAAATACATTACTCCAAAGATAACAACCATCCATAAAATCATCATACCCATGCTTGCGGTACTGCTTGCTGTGCTGCTCATTTATGATTCCTCCTGTTCTAACTTACATTCCTGCTATTCAGGAACACTATACACTATCATACACAAAAAAGCCTTTTACTTCAAGTATTTTTCTGCATTTTGTGTGTTATTTCTGTTCTCCTGCTGCAAATCCTTCCAGACGCATTTTTTTGTAATCAGCAAATCTGCCTTCATCCAGTGCATCGCGGATTTCTTCCATCATATGATTATAGAAGTACAGGTTGTGCAGAACGCAGAGACGCATTCCAAGCATTTCTTTTGCCTTGAGAAGATGGCGGATATAGGCTCTGCTGTAATGGCGGCATGCCGGACAGCCGCAGCCCTCCTCGATCGGACGGGTATCCAGTTCATACTTTGCATTGAACATATTCATCTTGCCGTGGTTGGTGTATACATGACCATGACGACCGTTACGGCTCGGATATACGCAGTCAAAGAAATCAATTCCTCTCTCTACGCCCTCAAGAATATTCGCCGGTGTTCCGACACCCATAAGGTAAGTCGGCTTATCCTGTGGAAGATATGGTACAACAGCATCAAGGATGCGGTACATCTCTTCATGGGTCTCGCCTACGGCAAGTCCGCCGACTGCATAGCCGTCCAGATTCATTTTGGAAATTTCTTTGGCGTGTTCGATACGGATATCTTCATATACGGCTCCCTGGTTGATTCCAAACAGTAACTGTTCTTTATTGATAGTATCCGGCAGGCTGTTGAGACGGTCCATTTCTTTCTTGCATCGTGCAAGCCAGCGGGTGGTTCGCTCTACAGACTGCTGTACATAGTCTCTGTCTGCCACGCTGCTCGGACATTCGTCGAATGCCATGGCGATCGTAGATCCCAGATTGGACTGGATCTGCATGCTCTCCTCCGGTCCCATAAAGATCTTGTGTCCGTCAATATGTGACTGGAAATGTACGCCTTCTTCTTTGATCTTGCGGAGTTTTGCAAGGGAAAACACCTGGAATCCGCCGGAGTCCGTCAGAATCGGACGCTCCCAGTTCATAAACTTATGAAGTCCTCCAAGCTGCTTCACGATCTTGTCACCAGGACGTACATGGAGATGATAAGTATTGGAAAGCTCCACCTGTGTTCCGATCTCATAAAGATCCTGCGTAGAAACAGCTCCCTTGATCGCCCCGATCGTACCCACATTCATAAACACCGGTGTCTGGATCGTACCATGCACAGTCTCAAACTGAGCCCTCTTCGCACGCCCCTCCGTTTTCATTAATGTATATTTTGCCATTTTTGTTCCTCTTTCTGTATGATTTGCATTTGATTTTAAGTATACCAGACAGAAGGAAAATGGTAAAGGGGAATGTTTGGATGGGTGGATGGTATGTATGTTACGGAGATGAGGTGTGCGGGGTGGGGCGAGGTTCAAGACATAACTCTTTTC
>NZ_JBBMEI010000034.1:0-39219 GCF_040096655.1 Blautia intestinihominis
TTATCCCTCAAGTCTCTGCCCTCGTTGGCTTCCATAAAAAGTTCCAGCATATCCGTTTTGATCAGGACTTTTCTCCCAACCTTTAATACCGGAAGTTTCTTCCATTCCACCAGTTTTCTCAGGGTGTTCCTGCCGATTCCCGTATAATCAGCAGCTTCTTCAATAGATAAGGCAATCTTTCTTTGTGTCATATGACCACCTCCTTTTAAATTGCATTATGCAATTTCATTTGTGCTGTCAGTATAGCGTGTTTATATTGCTTTGTCAAGCATTATGAAATTTCATTCGTTTTCTATAAATTGCATATTGCAATATATTTTGTTGCGTGGTATAGTAATGACATACCGAAAAAGGAGGCACATCAGCATGAAAGATAAAGAACTACGCAAGCTGATCGGCAGCAGGGCAAAACAGCGCCGTCTCGAATTAAATCTGACACAGCCTTATGTCGCAGAGAAGATGGGAGTTACCGCTTCCACAATCCTGCGTTATGAGAATGGTTCGATTGACAATACCAAAAAGATGGTACTGGAAGGCCTTTCGGAAGCACTTCATGTATCGATTGAATGGCTCAAAGGGGAAACCGATGAATATGAAACTGATATTACGGATAAGAAGGAATTGCAGATTCGTGATGTGATGGGCGATATTCTCAAACAGTTACCTCTTGATCTTAATAAAACAGAAGACGCTTTTTCTAAAGACTTACTGCTGTTAATGTTAAAGCAATATGAACTGTTTCTGGATTCGTTTCAGTTCGCCTGTAAAAATTACAAAGGCAGTACCAAAGATGCGGACATTGCCAAAGTAATGGGATTCGAATCGAAAGATGAATATAATGAGATTATGTTTCTCAGAGAGATCACACATACTGTCAACGCATTTAACGATATGGCAGATGTGATAAGGCTCTATTCAAAGAAACCGGAAGCAGCCGAACAAAGACTTGCCAATCTTTTATCCGAAGTTATGTATGAGGATTCTGAATCGGTATAGTAAGACAACCGGAGTTGTGATATACTTACACGCAAGAAGCATTTCAACAGTTCCGATTGTCTGATATCGAAAGGAGAAATACAATTATGGCAAAAGGATCTGTTAGAAAAAAAGGAAAAAAATGGTACTATCGCTTCTATGTAGAAGATGCAAGCGGTAAAATGGTTCAGAAAGAATATGCTGGAACCGAAAGTAAAAGTGAGACGGAAAAACTTCTCCGCAAAGCACTGGAAGATTACGAAAATAAGAAGTTTGTCGCAAAGGCAGACAGCCTTACGGTAGGAGAGCTTCTGGATATGTGGGCGGAAGAAGAACTGAAAACCGGGACACTCAGCAACGGCACAGTGGAAAATTATCTTGGTGCAATCCGCTGTATCAAAAAACACCCGATTGCAGACCGCAAACTGAAAACAGTTACTGCCGAACATTTACAGGCATTTCTTGATCTGCTTACATTCGGTGGTGAGTTTCCAGACGGGAAAGTAAGAAAGGGATACAGCAAAGATTATATCCATTCTTTTTCCGCAGTGTTACAGCAGTCATTCCGTTTTGCAGTATTTCCAAAACAACTAATCAGTTTCAATCCGATGCAATATATCAAACTGAAACGACAGGCAGAGGAAGTTGACCTCTTTTCCGATGATGAAGTGGAAGAAGGCACACAACCGATTTCGCATGATGATTACGAGCAACTTATCAAGTATCTGGAAAAGAAAAACCCACCTGCCATTCTACCGATTCAGATTGCGTATTATGCCGGGCTCCGTATCGGAGAAACCTGTGGTCTTACATGGCAGGACATTAACCTTGAGGAACAATGCCTGACCATAAAACGCAGTATCCGCTACGACGGCATGAAACACAAAAACATTATTGGACCAACGAAGCGGAAAAAAGTTAGGATTGTTGATTTTGGCGATACCCTGACTGAAATACTGAAAGCTGCCAGAAAGGAACAACTCAAAAACCGGATGCAGTATGGCGAATTATATCACCGCAATTACTACAAAGAAGTTCATGTGAAAAACAGAGTCTATTATGAATACTATCACCTTGACGGAACGCAGGAAGTCCCGGCAGATTACAAAGAAATCTCCTTTGTCTGCTTAAGACCGGATGGCTCTTTGGAACTGCCGAGTACACTCAGCATTGTATGCAGATCAGTGTCAAAGAAACTGGAAGGATTTGAAGATTTCCATTTCCACCAGTTACGTCACACCTACACCAGCAATCTGCTTTCCAATGGGGCTGCACCGAAAGATGTACAGGAACTGTTAGGACACTCTGATGTCAGTACCACAATGAATATTTACGCTCACTCAACAAGAAAAGCAAAACGGGATTCCGCAAGACTTCTTGATAAAGTAGTGAGCAATGCTTAACTAAAAATTTCCCTTATTTCCCTTGCGGATTCCGCATAAGGGCAAAGATAAGGGAAAATACATATCATTTCACTATCTAAGAGGCTGTAAGCCTTGAAAAATAAGGAAAGTTCAGGAAATCTCTCCACAAATTCCGATTTATCTTTGCCTTATGTTATCATAATTCGGTTTAAATTGCTATAAATAGTCTTATCCCAATAATAGAAAACCCCAGAAATCATTAAGATTCCGAGGCCTTATGTTTGAACATATTTACCTTTTAATTTATGTAAGACAGATGTGGAAGTACAGCAGGAGCTAGGAATAGGCAGGAATTCTTTTTATAAAATGAAGAAGCAGGCACTTGGATATTTAGGATTTTATTTTTATGAGATCGTGGTACCGCAGGCAAAGGATAAAAGATTTAAACCGTCACTGGGCGTTGAGGAAGAGTAGGTGAGTAATATGAGATACGAAGATTCGATGAAAGGTGTAGCTGATCAGATAATCAAAGAACAGCAGCGAGTCAGTAAAATTATAAACAATCCAGAAGAGTTCCATTGGCATGACGAATATGCAACGTTGAATTTCTTTCGGTTTATCTGCAAAAATATCGGTAACTTGAGAAATGGAGAAATTGAAAAAATGGCCACACGTTTAAAGAACATAGATCAGAAAGCAGTGGAAAACCATGTGAATGGTGCTGTTTGGGCATTTGATTATGATAAGATGTTCTGTGTATTGATGGAAAATGAAATTTGCCGAAAGGTGTGTGAAAAGAATAAATATAACAGTTGGATGAATCTGATTGGACAGTATTGTGTTTCAAGGACTTAAAGACGAAAAAAGTTGTTGGAGAGAAATAATTTCCAGCAACTCTGTCTTTAATGAATAGAGTTCATTTTTTTATTCAACTATTCCCATGATATATACAATATGTAAATTTGCAATTCAAATATCAGTTTATGCTAAGTACGATAATAATAATAATTACTATTATTGACAAGAGAAATAATTATCATGTATAATACAGATATACAAGAAACAAAGTGTTAGAAAAATTGCTAGGAACTTGGTAACAAAAATAAATCGACATTGAAAAGGGAAAATGACTATGATAAAATATGAATGTGAACCATGTGGATATATTTATGATCCGGCAGTAGGAGATCCAGACGCTGGTATCGATCCAGAAACTGCATTTGAGGATATTCCAGATGACTGGACATGCCCAATCTGTGGATTAGGAAAAGATGTTTTCGTTCCTGTAGAAGACTAAGCAGAAAATGCAGGTACGAAACTGTCAGACATTAAAAGATCCTAAGAGAACATATAAAAGAAATGGAGGTCAAATTATGACTTACGATTTAAACATTACCTTTGATGACAATTTAGTAACAGGAAATGAAACAATTGATACCCAGCATAAAGAATTGATCGACCGTATCCAGAACTTTGTAACTGCCTGTCAAAATGGCGACAGCAAAGTAAAAGCAATCAAAATGCTGGATTATCTGGATGAATATACTGACTTTCATTTCAAAGAAGAGGAAAAGCTTCAGGAAAAATCCGGTTATCCAGAGCGTGAAAAACATTATGAAAAACATGAAGAGTTTAAAAAGACAATTCAGGAACTGTATGAATACCTTCAGGAGTATGAAGGACCAACAGATCAGTTCAGTGAACTTGTACAGAAAAATGTAATCGACTGGCTGTTTGGACACATTAAAACATACGACCGCTCTGTGGCAAAATTTATCTTTATGAAACAAAATCCAGATCGATGCTAAAATAAACCAGGGAATGAGTTCACTCAGAATGTAGACAACATGATGAAGTAAACTAGGGGCTGTCACAATGCAGTCCCTTTCCTGTTATAGCGATATTCTAGGTAATATATTGCGCTGGCATGACATATTATTTTACTACTACTATATGGGAAGAGCAAGCAGCTCTTCTTTTTTTGTCCTTTTTATCCAATTTTAAGTTGTAAAGTCTCTTTTCATTCGACAAAATTCTCCACAGACAGAGGATATGCGACGAGCATTGATATGAACATCTATTTATGGAAAGAGGATATTGAAGACGGGGAATCGGTAATGACAGCCGAATATAGACCTGTAGAATACGGAAAGGACTATGATGTTGTCAATAATCCTGATAAATTTCAACTATATATAGATGGAAATGAGATTAAATAGTAATCTCCTGAAAGCAAGCTTTTTGTCAATTATTTCAAAGAAAAATTAAAGGATAACAATACATAGTTTTGACAATGATATTTTGAAAAATTTTATAGGAATGCTCTATTATCAAATTGACATAGGAATATGGTAGCGTATAATTAGAATTGAATACACTGAAAAAATGGAGGAATTACATGAAAGCACATAAATATTGGTCAGTAGGAGCATTGATCACAATGCTTGGGACTTTTTACACTGGATATAAAAAGCAAAAATCAAATCACAAATACTTTGCTTTAAGTTCTATGTTATGTATGGTAATGGCGATATATACAGGTCATAAAATGATTACCGGGAATAGGAAGAAAAAGGCGAATAAAGAGAAAGATACAGAAAGGGAGGGATAAATAATGTTGGAAGTAGGGGTTAAGGCACCGGATTTTGAGTTACCAGATCAAAATGGGAAAATACATAGATTATCGGATTATACAGGAAAAAAAGTGATTTTATATTTCTATCCCAAGGATAATACAGCGGGATGCACGAAACAGGCATGTGGGTTTTCTGAGCGATACACTCAGTTTACCGAAAAAGGAGCAGTTATTCTTGGAGTCAGTAAGGATTCTGTATCCTCTCATAAGAGATTTGAGGAAAAATATGGATTGACATTTACACTTTTAGCAGATCCAGAGCGGAAAGTTATTGAAGCATATGATGTATGGAAAGAAAAGAAAAATTATGGCAAAGTCTCTATGGGAGTAGTAAGAACCACATATCTTATTGATGAACAGGGGATTATTATAAAGGCAAATGATAAAGTCAAGACTGCAGATGATCCTGAAAATATGCTCAAGGAATTAGATTAATGAAGATAATATTATCCCCTGCTAAAAAGATGATTACAGATACTGACAGCATAGCGCCGGATGGATTGCCTGAATTTATTGAAAAGACGACAGAGATACAAAGTTGGTTGAAAAGTAAGTCAAAAGAAGAACTGAAGACTATCTGGAAATGTAATGACAAAATTACAGAACAGAACTTCAATAGATTGGAAAACATGGATCTTTATCATTTACTTACCCCAGCTGTCTTATCATATGAAGGAATTGCTTTTCAATATATGGCTCCATCCGTGTTTGAGGACAGTCAGTTCGAGTATGTACAAAATCATTTGAGAATAATATCTGCATTTTATGGTGTGCTAAAACCAAGGGATGGTGTGACACCTTATCGTTTGGAAATGCAGGCGAAGGTTGGAATAGGAGAAACAAAAAATCTGTATGAGTACTGGGGAGAGTTATTATACCGCTCAGTGATTGATAACAGCAGGATTATAATCAATCTGGCATCGAAAGAATACTCTAAGTGCATAGAAAAATATCTGACACGACAGGATAGATACATTACGATTACATTTTGTGAGTTATCAGGAGATAAACTGGTGACAAAAGGTACATATGCTAAGATGGCCCGTGGTGAAATGGTTAGGTTCATGGCTGAAAACAGAATTGAAAATCCTGAGGATATTAAGAAATTTGATAGACTAGGCTATTCATTCCGCTCTGATTTATCATCAGATGCAGAATATGTTTTTGAACGGAAAAAATGATGATTGAATGATTATTTTAAATGAAATGTAATCAGTAATATTGATTATTATAATAATAGTAATTATTACTATTATTTATTGACAATAAACAGATTGAGAAGCACCACGAAGAGAGATATCGTGCACTTCTTAAGAATATTGAAACTGCACAGGTGTTTGAAAAGAGTGAAGTTAAGGTATGGGAATGCCGTAACTGTGGACATGTTGTGGTAGGAACAAAGGCACCTGAGATATGTCCAGTATGTAACCATCCACAGAGTTATTTCGAAGTACGTGAAGAGAACTATTAAAGAGAAGGAGATTATTACAAAGAAGAAAGTGATTATTAAAAAAAGCAGTAATGATAGGCTGTGGCTTTGTTGGTTCCGCATCAGTTGGTAAAGAAGCATTAAAGTTTAAGAAATCGGCGGATGCTTTGAAAAAAGTTATAGAAACAATTGGATTTTAAATTTTAAACATAGGAAGATAAAAAAGATGGAAGTAAAATATTATGTATGCAATCATTGTGGAAACATTATTGAAATGGTAAAGGATCAAGGTGTACCAGTAATGTGCTGCGGAGAGGCTATGCATGAGTTAAAGGCTGGAGTGACAGATGCTGCTGTTGAGAAGCATGTACCTGTATATACAGTGGACAAACAGCATGTACATGTTGTGGTCGGTGAAACAAAACATCCAATGCTTGATAATCATTTCATTGAATGGATTACACTAAATACAAATCAGGGTATTTATAGAAAACAGCTAATTCCAGGACAGGAACCTATTGCGGATTTCTGCCTCTGTGATGGAGAGTATGTAGAAGAAGTATACGCATACTGCAATCTTCATGGACTCTGGAAATGCTAAAAACACTTGACTTTCGTGCTAAGATTACAAAATAATTCAGATACAACAGTAATATATGCTTTGTATTAATATATTTATAAGGAGGAACAAACTAATGAAATATGTATGTGACGTTTGCGGATGGGAATATGATGAAGCGGAAGGTTATCCTGAAGGTGGTATTGCACCAGGAACAAAGTGGGAGGACGTTCCAGAAGATTTTGAATGCCCATTATGTAATGTTGGAAAAGATCAGTTTTCAGAAGTTGAATAAAATTCTGATTATTTAAATACGGATAGATAAACAAAAACCCTGGTGCGTGTGAGCAACAGGGTTTTTTATTGCGATAGTTTGTGATTGTGATGATATCACAGAAAATGATTTACCTTTTGCTTATAATGTAACTACAAACAAAGTAAGGAGGTAGTCTAAATGAGATTAAAAGATAAAGTTGCAATCATTACGGGTGGAAGCCGTGGTATAGGATTTGCTACAGCTGATAAATTCTTGAAGGAAGGTGCTTCAGTTGTGTTGGCAGCAAGTTCACAGGAATCGGCAGATGTTGCTGTAGATAAATTAAAAGAAAAATATCCCAATGCAATAGTTGCTGGAATTAGTCCAAATCTGGCAAGCATGGAGTCTGTCAGAAAGGCTTTTAAAGAGGCAACTGAAAAATATGGATGTGTCGACATACTGGTAAATAATGCAGGGATTTCAGAAAACACCTCATTTATGGATTATACAGAGGAGACTTTTGATAAAGTCATGGATCTAAATGTAAAAGGAGTATTTAATACTACTCGTGTAGCAGCAGAATGTATGGTGGCAAGAGGCAAGGGGGTCATTCTCTCAACTTCTTCCATGGTGAGTATTTCGGGACAGCCAAGTGGGTTTGCTTATCCTGCATCCAAGTTTGCAGTAAACGGATTGACTGTATCATTAGCAAGAGAACTAGGACCTAAAGGTATTCGTGTTAATGCTGTTGCACCTGGGATTACAGAAACTGATATGATGAAGGCCGTGCCAAAGGAAGTTATCGAACCTATGATTGAAAGAATTCCATTGCGTCGTCTTGGACAGCCAGAAGATATTGCCAATGCGTTTGTGTTTCTTGCTTCAGATGAGGCGAGTTACATTACAGGTGTTATATTAAGTGTAGATGGTATGGCAAGAAGTTAAGTTAATGAGGTATGGTGATGTAATCACGGAAAATAAATGAAATTAAGACCATAATAAATCTACAAAAAGAAAAAGATAAGGAGGACTGTAAAATGTCTGCTATTAATATCAATAAAAATAATTTTCAGAACGAAGTACTGAGTTCCGATAAACCCGTTCTTTTAGATTTTTGGGCATCTTGGTGTGCGCCTTGCCGTATGGTAGTACCTATTGTAGAGGAGATTGCAAGTGAGCGTAGAGATATTAAAGTTGGAAAGATTAATGTAGATGAAGAGCCTGAACTGGCAAATAAGTTCAGTATTATGAGCATTCCAACTTTAGTGGTTATGAAGAATGGGAAGATTGTACAGCAGGTTTCAGGGGCGAGACCTAAGAATGCGATTTTAGAAATGCTTTAGGGGGTGTTCTAATGGGATTTTTTGATCTCTTTAAACAGTCGAATATTAATCAAGGCATAGAAGAATATAAAAGGACTGGTGATGCAGTTCTGCTGGATGTACGTACACCGCAGGAATATCAGGAAGGACATATACCAGAAAGTAAAAATGTGCCGTTGCAGCAACTTGACAATATTGCTTCTGTAGCGAAGAATAAGGATATCCCACTGTTTGTATACTGTTATTCCGGTTCACGAAGCCGCCAGGCAACTGGGATACTGCAACGAATGGGATATTCTAAAGTAAATAATATCGGTGGCATTGCAGCTTACTCAGGAAAGGTGGAAAAATAAGATGAAGGTAATAATTGTAGGAGGTGTAGCCGGAGGAGCTACAGCCGCAGCAAGAATACGCAGACTGAATGAACATGCTGAAATTACTGTGTTTGAAAGATCCGGATACATATCCTATGCAAATTGTGGACTTCCATATTATATTGGAGACGTGATCACAGACCCGGAAGAACTTACACTACAGACACCAGAGAGTTTTTTTAAACGCTTCCGTATTAACATGAAAATTCATCATGAAGTTATCTCCATACATCCGGAACGTAAAACGGTTTCAGTGAAAAATTTAGAGAATGGTGAGATATTTGAAGAAAAATATGATAAGCTGATCCTCTCTCCAGGTGCAAAGCCAACACAGCCGAGACTTCCCGGAGTAGGGATTGATAAACTTTTTACACTTCGTACTGTAGAAGACACTTTTCGGATAAAGGAATATATAAATAAGAATCATCCAAAATCGGCTGTATTGGCAGGTGGCGGTTTTATTGGTCTGGAACTGGCAGAAAATTTGAGGGAGCTTGGCATGGGTGTTACGATTGTCCAGAGGCCTAAGCAGCTGATGAACCCTTTTGACCCGGATATGGCATCCATGATCCATAATGAAATGAGAAAGCATGGGATAAAACTGGTACTGGGCTATACAGTAGAAGGATTTAAAGAAAAAGACAACGGAGTGGAGGTCCTGTTGAAAGATAATCCATCCCTTCAGGCTGATATGGTAGTTCTGGCAATCGGAGTCACACCAGACACAGTATTAGCAAAAGAAGCCGGTCTGGAACTTGGCATCAAGGAAAGTATTGTAGTGAATGACAGAATGGAAACCTCTGTACCGGATATTTATGCTGCAGGTGATGCAGTTCAGGTAAAACATTATGTTACGGGTAATGATGCGCTAATTTCTTTGGCAGGACCAGCCAATAAACAGGGCAGAATCATCGCTGATAATATTTGTGGCGGTGATAGTCGTTACCTGGGCAGTCAGGGAAGCTCCGTTATAAAAGTGTTTGATATGACAGCAGCCACTACAGGTATCAATGAAACCAATGCCAAAAAGTCAGGATTAGAGGTAGATACAGTAATTCTTTCTCCTATGAGTCATGCCGGTTACTATCCTGGTGGAAAAGTGATGACCATGAAGGTGGTTTTTGAAAAAGAGAGCTATCGTTTGCTTGGTGCTCAGATTATTGGATATGAAGGAGTTGATAAACGTATTGATGTGCTGGCAACAGCAATCCATGCAGGGCTGAAGGCAACCCAGCTGAAGGATTTGGATCTCGCATATGCACCGCCTTATTCCTCTGCCAAGGATCCTGTAAATATGGCAGGATTCATGATAGACAATATAGCAAAAGGTACCTTAAAACAATGGCATCTGGAAGATATGGATAAGATTTCTAGAGATAAAAGTGTTGTGTTGCTGGATGTGAGAACTGTAGGTGAATTTAACAGGGGGCATATGGATGGATTCAAAAACATTCCTGTAGATGAACTAAGGGAACGTATCAATGAAATTGAGAAGGGAAAGCCTGTTTACCTGATATGCCAGAGTGGGCTGCGAAGTTATATTGCCAGTCGTATTCTGGAAGGAAATGGATATGAAACATACAACTTCTCCGGCGGATTCCGCTTCTATGATGCAGTTGTCAATGACCGTGCGCTGATTGAAAAGGCATATGCATGTGGTATGGATTATTAAAAATAATCATAATATTTTTATAATTTTCTCGTTATATAAAAAGATCCCCCATTTATTAGAATGACTTTCATAATTCTGATAAATGGAGGATTCTTCTTTATATGTTACAGAAAAACAATTTTATGACCTTTGGAGTGTTTCCAGTCTTTTTGGATCAAGGATTGTGATTTTGCCACGGGAGAGTTTGACGAGACCCTCGCCTTGAAAGTATCGAAGCATTCGAGTGATAACTTCCCTGTGGGAACCAAGATGGTTTGCGATAGTTTCGTGAGTGATTTTCAGTTCATTTGTTCCTTCAATGGATGTTTCTTCTAAAAGAAATGAAGCAACACGCTTATCCAAACTCTTCCACATAATCTGTTCAATCAGCCACATGACATCAGAAAAACGGGTAGCCATTAACTCATTGGTATAATTTGCGACAGGAGCAGATTCTTTCATGATGCCCTTATAGATTTCAGCAGGGATGATCCAAAGATCCGTATCTTTTTCTGCTTCAATGGTTACTTCAAATTGAATAGACCGCATGATACATGAGGCGGATAAAAGACACATATCCATATCGAACAGACGGTAAAGTGTAATCTCCCGTCCTTCATCTGAAAGTATGTAAGTTCGAAGCTGCCCGGATTTAACCAGTAATAATCCAGTACAATCCAGGTTTCCATTGTGAATGATCGTTCCTTTTTTTACATACTGTGTGATTAAATTGTCTGAAATTATTTTTTTCTGTGCTGTATTTAAGTCATTCCATAGTGGAAAACAATTTTCGAAGTTCATAACCGTTATCTCCTTTACGAACATAGTATACTTGCTTTTTTTAGATGCGTCAATTATATAACTGGCATATGCCATAAATAGAAATAAAAAGAAGTGTAATAAAGTAAATTATCTTTTCTGTGATATCATCACGGAAGCAAGCACTTATTTGGGGTATATTAAGTTCAAATAGGAGAAGGAGTTGAAAAATATGACATCTATAAATATAAATAAAGAAAAGTTTGGACAATTAATTCATAAGGAAAAACCGGTTTTGGTTGATTTCTGGGCACCTTGGTGTGGTTATTGCCGTAGAATTGGAGCGGCTTATGAAAAAATAAGTGAAGAATACAGCGATATTCTTATTGCTGGAAAAGTGAATATTGATGAAGAACCACAGATTGCAGAAGCTGAAAAGATTGAGGTGATTCCTACGCTGGTTTTATATCGAAATGGAAAGGCAATAGATTCTATTGTTGCACCTGAATCAAAAATAATGATAGAGAATTTTATTAATGAAGCATTGGAAAAATAAAAGGAGGACTGCTGTATGAATGAAAATCATGTTTACGATATGATTATCGTGGGGGGAGGACCTGGAGGGTATACTTCAGCATTATACGCAGCCAGAGCAGGATTTGATACCATTGTTTTAGAAAAATTATCTGCAGGTGGTCAGATGTCATTGACCTGGCAGATTGATAACTATCCTGGTTTTGAAAATGGAATTGACGGATTTTCATTGGCAGAGAAAATGCAAAAACAGGCGGAAAAATTTGGCGCTAAAAGTGAATATGCTGAAGTTTTTAATATGGATTTAACAGGAAAGCTTAAGAGAGTAGAAACTAGTTCGGGAATTTATATTGGGAAAACAGTAGTGATTGCTACTGGAGCAAATCCAAGAGAACTTGGTCTCGCTAAAGAAAAAGAATTGATAGGTCATGGGGTTGCTTATTGTGCCTCCTGTGATGGTATGTTTTATAAAGATAAGATCGTGGTGGTTGTTGGTGGTGGAAATTCTGCTGTATCAGATGCTGTTCTTTTAAGTCGAATTGCTAAGAAAGTCATCATTGTTCATCGAAGAGATACATTACGTGCAACGAAAATCTACCATGACCAGCTGATGAAAACTGAAAATATAGAGTTTCGATGGAACAATACAGTAAATGAACTGATTTATGGAGAACGATTGACTGGTGTGCGGTTGAAAGATACAGTTACAGGAGAAGAAAACATTATAGAATGTGACGGCCTGTTTGTGAGTATAGGAAGAAAACCGACAACAGATTTTTTAGATAATCAGATAGAACTGGATAATAAAGGATATATTGTGGCAGGTGAAAACACTGAAACGAGTATTCCGGGTGTTTATGCTGTAGGAGATGTCAGAACAAAGTTACTTCGTCAGATAGTAACAGCAGTGGCAGATGGTGCTATGGCAGTACATATGGCAGAAGAGTATGTGGAGAAATAATAATCAGAATTTGAATGGTGAACTTTTCATACTGAAATATGTACAATTTCAATAATGACATGAACTTATGGGAATGTATTGCGGATACTTTGTGAACTTTATCCTGATACAATGATTATGCTGATGAAAGAAGGCATCGCCTGGAGATGAAGGCGAAAGCTGAAATAGAAGATACCAAAAATCTATATGACTATTGGGGTGAAAGATTATATCGTTCAGTGCTTGATGACAGCAGGATTATCATTAATCTTGCATCAAAAGAATACTCGAAATGTATAGAAAAATATTTATCAGATAAAGACAAATATATTACGGTTACGTTTTGTGAACAATCAGGGGATAAACTGGTAACAAAAGGTACATATGCTAAGATGGCTCGTGGTGAGATGGTCAGATATATGGCAGAAAAAGAAATTGAAAATCCTGCAGACGTACAAACGTTTGACAGACTTGGATACAATTTTAGAAGAGATTTATCATCTGAAATAGAATATGTTTTTGAACGAAAAATTATGGAATAAGATTGTGCGAAAAAGGGACATTTACAAAGTGCTATTATTTCAATAATAGTAATTATTACTAATTTTCTATTGACATTTTAAACTTCTGATATATACTTCTAATTAAGAATAAATCCTAATAAGGAGAGCAAATGACTAACAGAAGAAATACAATTCAGAAAGATCTTGTGAAAAATGCTGTATATGAAATGAAAAGGCATGTTACAGCAAATGAAGTATATGAATTTCTAAAAAAAGAATATCCTACCATTGGAAAAGGAAAAGTATATAGAAATCTTGATATACTGTCAGAAGAAGGTGCTCTGAGAAAGGTTGAAGTGCCAGATGGAGCAAATCGGTTCGATATCACATTGAAAAATCATTATCATGTGAGATGTATAAAATGTGGTGAGGTATCGGATGTAGATATGGAGGAAATACCGGATTTAATGAAAAGAATTCATGATACGCATGGAATTGATTTTTTGGAATATGATATTTCCTTTAAAGGCATTTGTCCGAGATGCAGGGAGAAGATGAAGGAGGAGCAGAATGGATAAAAAAGCGATGTATAAGCTGAGTTACGGATTATTTGTACTGACTGCAGAGAAGCCCAAGAGGATAATGGCTGTATCATTAACACTGCAATCCAGGCGGCATCAGAACCTAATCAATTAAGTATCTGTGTAAATAAAGCAAATTATACACATGAAATGATCCAAAGAACCGGAAAATTCACAGTGTCAGTATTAAGCCAGAGTGCCCAGTTTGAATTATTTAAACATTTTGGTTTTCAATCCGGGCGGGATATGAATAAGTTTGAAACATTTGAAAAATGTGCAAGGGGCGAAAATGGAATTTACTATATCACAGAAGGAACAAATGCGTATATTTCTGTAAGTGTTAATAAAACAGAAGATTTGGGTTCCCATACGATGTTTATTGGTGAAATAACAGACATGGAAGTCTTAAGTGATATCCCTTCTGTAACATACGAGTACTATCAGAATCACATAAAACCTAAGCCACAGGCAATAGGAAAAACAGAAGATGGTCAGACAATATGGCGTTGCAGGATCTGTGGATATGAGTATGTAGGAGAAGAATTACCGGATGATTTTGTATGTCCTTTGTGCAAACATCCGGCATCAGATTTTGAAAAAGTGATAAAGAAAGCGGAGGTAAGGAAGGATGTCAAGTATGTAATATAACGGATGACCTTCTTTTTTTACAGAATAAAAAATGCACAAATTGTAGGGAGATGAATACTATGAGAGGGCTTAGCCGAAAATTATATCTTGATCTTTCTGTTCCAACCGAAGAGGATCAGCGTTCAGACCAGCAGCGCATTCTGGAAGCTTTATCCGCGGAGGGCGTGAAAGAGGAGGTTCATATTCCGGTTCGCATGTTGAGACAACTATATCCATTACTTGATCGTGCAGGTTGGAAAATAACCGTTTCGCTTTCCTGGAATGGAGAAAAATGGGAGCTGGTTGATATAGAAAGCGGAGATACAGCCAGACAGCATTATGGGCTGGCTGTGGATCTTGGAAGTACAACGGTAGTGGTGAGACTTTTAGATTGTAATAGTGGTGAGATATTGGGAGAAGAGAGCTGCTTTAATAAACAGATTCAGTGGGGAACCGATATTTTATCACGTATTTTTTTCTGCAAAGATGACAGGAAAAAACTGGAAGAGATACGGCTTGCTACAGTTGAGTCTATTATAGAGTGCATGGATAAGCTGGATGTAAAGCATCCGGTGTCACGAAAATGTCTGTCTATGGTAGTAGCAGGCAATACCACCATGATCCACTTTCTTTTGGGAATAGATGCTTTCTGTGTCTTTTATACGCCACATGCTGTTCATGCAGACCGTCCGGGATTCCAGCCGGCAAAAGATCTGGACATTCCGCTGAATGGTTATGTATATTGTTATCCGGCGAAGTCTAATTATCTGGGTGGTGACATCATCAGTGGAATGATTGAAACGGAATTATATAAAAAGGATGGAATCAGTGTTTTCTTTGACATTGGAACCAACGGTGAACTTGTGATAGGAAATAAAGATTTTCTTCTTTGCGGCGCCGGTGCGGCGGGGCCTGCATTGGAAGGCGGTGTAGTACACACCGGGATGAGGGCAGATGCCGGAGCAGTGGACAGCGTGAGGATAAGAGGTGGAAAAATCCATGTTCATGTAATTGGTAACTCTTCAGGAAAAATTAGCCCTAAGGGTATCTGCGGTTCCGGTATTGTCGATCTGATTGCGGAACTTTTTTTAGAAGGCTGGATAGATATTCGTGGTAAGTTTTCTCCTGAAAAAACGAATCTTATTCAGAAACGAGAAGGTCAGCTTTGCATAGAATATGCTCCGGGTCTGTATTTTTATCAGAAAGATATCGACGAATTTATTCTTACCAAAGCCGCAGCACATATAATGGTTGAGATCATGCTCCGGGAATCTGGACTTGAACTGAATCAGGCAGATCGATTTTATGTAGCCGGCTCTTTTGGAAAATATGTATCTGTGGAATCAGCCATTACCATTGGGATGTATCCTGACATGGAACGGGAGAAGATGATCAATGCTGGAAATTCTTCGCTGGAAGGAGCACAGAAGCTTTTGCTGAACAAAGAACTTCTTGCAGATATTGATCAGATACTGGAAGAAATGACTTATATACAATTTGCGGAAGTGGATGATTTTCTGGAACAGATGGTAGCTGCCCAGGCCTTACCTCACACAGATTATAAAAAATATCCAACGGTCATGGAAAAATTAAAGAAAAGACAAAACATATGCTTTTATTGATCCGAGGTTGAGAAATCTGTCATGGTAAGCATATTCCAGATTTCTCAGAAAACAGAACAAAAGAGGAGACAAGATCAAAAATGAAATTTGATGTGCTGGGGTTATTAGCAGCCTGCTCATATGCATTGGACTGTGTAGAGGCAGAGCTGATTAAAGTAACAAACAATCATTCTAAACGTGTGGCATATATGGCGGTTTGTACTGCTGAAAAAAATGGGTATACAGGGTCAAAGCCTGCAGGATCTGGCAGAGTGTGCATTGCTGCACGACAATGCAGTGGCACAATATATTCAGGAAGAGCTTCAAAATGACGCTTTACGTAACGGGGTGACGAAGCTGGGAAGGCATTGTACCATAGGAGAAAAAATTCTGAAAAATATACCGTTTCATAATGATGTATCTAATGTCATACTGTACCCCCCCCATGAAAACGCTGATGGAAGTGAACCTTTTGGAAAACAATGGAATGAAGTACCGTTTTTTGCAAGGATTATCCATATGTGTGATACGATAGATATATTTTGCCGATCTATGAAATCAGCTTCGGATGAGTGGAAAAGAACAGAAGAATTTGTAATAAAGTCAAAAGATAAATTGTTTGATTCCTTCTGCGTGGAAGTTTTTTTTAATGCTTTTTCAGATGAAAAAATTCATATGATTGATAATGAAACCCTGGATACGATGTTGTGGAAGAAAGTACCCAGAATAAAGCTGGAACTTAATTTTGCACAGATTAAAGCTATTGCAGATCTTTTTGCCCATATTGTGGACTATAAATCACCCTTTACAAGTAACCACTCAATGGGTGTTGCGGAAGGTGCGGAAAAAATATCAAGGTTCATGGGATTTGATGAGGATATCTGTCAGAAAATGTATATTGCCGGAGCTTTACATGACATAGGAAAGGTCGCAATCGGGAATGAGATTCTGGAAAAACCAGAAAAATTAACCGATGAAGAATTTAAAACGATGAAACATCATGCAGTATTATGACTGCCAGAATGGAAAGCCAGAAATAATCCATTCGGATTTGATAATATCGCTTTTCTTTCTTCATATTTTTGATGCTCTCCCCTAATAATAAAATATAGAGTACTTAAAACAAGTTCATTTAAACCATTTTACCATGTTTTGTACTTAAAATGTACTTGTATTATGAACTTATTTTGTACTTATCAAATGGAGAGGAAGCCATATGGAAAAAGATAAACATCTTGGTCTTCGGATTGATTCTGAGACGCACGGAAAACTGAAAAGTCTTGCTGAATTTGAGGGGCGTTCTATCAATGGAGAAGTGCTGTATCTGATTCGTCAGGCGATTGCTCAACATGAGAAAAATCATGGCACATTAAATAAATAGGAAGATCATACATCGGGCTGGTGAGTTCCGGTGTATTTTTATGCCAATTTAAAAAGTATCAAATGATGATACTTTTAGAGGAATCAGTGATACTTTACGGCAGGTATTTGAGATACCCTTGATACTTTGGACTGTTATACTGATTATGCTGGAAATAAAAGAACAGCAGGAAAACTTCATATGATTATTAGAAAAGCTCTTTCGGGTTAGCACCCCGGAGGGGCTTTTTTTGTTGCCCTGAAATTTTGATTTCCGGCCAATAAGCCACAGGTTTGCCTGATCTGGTGGCCTGAAAGGAAATCAGTACGCATGATCAGAGGCATCAGAAGGAGCCGGTCTCCTCCGCTCCTGAATTTGGAACACGAAACAGATTTCAAATTCAGGAGGAACGGACGATGTATGTAGAGCATCCATATAAATTCAATGACAAATTTTATGCAAAAGTTGATGGGAAATTTTATGAAATAACCAGAGAGGTAGCCAAGGTAATGCTTTCCGCTTACCGTAATGAAGTTTACAGAAGTAAAAAGTGGCAGCCGGAAGACCCGGAAACCATGACAAGAAAAACAAAGTGGACAGAGCTTCTGGACTGTGTTTTCAGTGAGAATACAGATGGAATCGGAGTGCAGGATTTACCGGATGAGTGCCAGCGGAGCGTAGAAGATCTGGTAATTCTGCAGGCTGAATCTGCAGAATTGCATCAGAATATCGCAAAGCTGTCAGAACATGAACAGTTTATTATCAAGTCCATCTACTTTGATGGTATGAAGCAGGTAGAACTGGCGAAAAAACTGGGAATTTCAAAGGTTCGTATGTCTCAGAAGGTCAGTGCAATCTTAAAGAAAATGCGGAAAATGTATGAAATGGGTTAAAGAGTGGGAACGGCACTCTTAACTTTTTCACGAGTTTTGTATTTAGAAATAAAATCAAAACAGATAGAAAGAGAGTGAAAATATGGCAGAAAAAAGATGTTATACGGTGAAAGATTTACAGGAAATGCTGGATGTAAGCAGATCAACGGTCTATAAATTGTTGAGACAAAATGAGTTCCGTTGGATTCAGTTAGAAGGCGGTGGATACCGTATTTCCAAGAAGAGTTTTGACGAGTGGCTGGATAAGGGAAATGCTTCTGTGACATCCTAAATTTTTTGCGAATTGTGAGATATGATTTAAGAAAAATGAATGGGAGGAGCGTGAAACATGGCAGTGATACAAAGAGTTGGATCACCGGCAAAACCCCGAAAGTGGATGAGTGTCCATGAGATGGGGGATATGTTGGGATTAAAGAAGACAGATCGTTACTGGCTGGTTCATAAAAACTATTTTCGGACAGAAACATTGCTTGGAAAGATGAGGGTTGAAATTGCCAGTTTTGAAAAGTGGTATGCCAATCAGGACTGGTATCACAAAGTCAATGGGGAAGCACCGGGAAAAGAGTTGAGGCTCAGATCTTATTCCCCAAAAGAAATACAGGAAATGCTGGGGACGGACAACGCAACGGTATATGAGATATTGAAGAAAAACAATATTGAGACAATTGCAGTGAATGAAAGAATGCGAGTGCCGACGGATGCTTTCTGGGACTGGTATCACAGCCAGTCCAGATACCGTACACAGGAAGATCGTAAGAAAGATGCAGCTGCAGAGGCAGCCAGTCTCAGTATGCCGGAAATGGCCCGGCTTCTTGATGTTCCAAGAAGTACCGTATATGGAATTCTGAGCAGTAAAAAATATGCCCCATTGCTGGACGTCATTGTAATTGCCGGACGGAGAAGGGTGACAAAGGAGAGCTTTGAGCGGTTCTTGCAGGCACAGGATACTTATGAGCTGTTTAATTTTGAATATGAAGAATTGGAGTTGGAAGAAAAACGGGAATATGAGAATTATAAGCGAAGATGCCTTGCAGAAGCAGATCACAGCCAGGAGAAAAAATGTCTGGAGTATCTGACAGTGCCGGAAGCGGCAGAACTGGCAGGAGTGGAGCCTGCAACCATAGCTTATTGGTACACCACAGGAAAAATCTCGGTCAGAAAAACAGGAAAGATTATTCGTATTCCAAGAGAAGCATTTGAACAGTGGTTATTGAAGCGGAAGGAAAAGGGGGTGGTATAGCATGGCTTCGATACAGAAGAAAAATAACAAATATTGTGTCGTATATTACTGTAAAGATACAGATGGAAAGCGGAAACAGAAGTGGGAAACGTATGATACAAAGAACGCAGCTAAAATCAGAAAAGCAGAAATTGAACTGAAAGAGAAAAAAGGCGGTATTATCGTATCGAACTGTAAGACGTTGGAGGATCTGATAAATGAGTATGTAGAACTGTATGGAAAAGATAGGTGGGCATTGTCTACCTATGACGGGAATATGTCATTGCTGAAGAATTATATATTGCCTATCATTGGAAAAACTCCACTGACGGATATCAATACCAGATTTCTGGAGATTTACTATAAGACGCTGACAAAGACGCCATCCGTTCCAGATTTGAACGGAAATGTCAGAAGCGAGTTCGTATCTACCAGTGTAATCCGTGATGTACATAAGCTGCTGAAGAGTTGTTTTAATCAGGCTGTGAAGTGGGATATCATGGAGAAGAATCCAGCATTTAAAGCGACGGTACCAAAGCATAAATCAGAGAAACGGGTAATATGGGATGCAGAGACCTTTGCATATGCTCTGGATGTGTGTGAAAATGAGTGCCTGAAATTGTGTATGAACCTTGCCTTTGCCGGTTCTCTTCGAATAGGAGAACTACTGGGGCTTACCTGGGATTGCGTAGATATATCAGAAGAAGCGATCAAAGAAAACCGGGCGTATCTTTATGTAAATAAGGAAGTACAGAGAGTCAGCAAAAAAGCGTTAGAGGAATTAGACCAGAAAGATGTGATCGTCATATTTCCAGAGGAGCGGAAAACGAATAAGACGGTACGCATTATGAAAACACCAAAAACAGAAAGCAGCGTACCACCACTTAAAAAAGACACACCGTCTGATGTGGTAGCATTTATCTGGGCGTACATGAAAGTACCGGAGAATTCAAGAGAAAAAGTTAAGAATCTGCTTAAAGATGCAAATAAAAATGGAGTAAAATTAAGTCATCAGGCACCAACACTGTATGATGTTGTCCCAAAAGAAGAAATTGCTGAATTTGAAGAGCTTATGCGCAAAACCATAGCTGACATTGTATCAGAAGCCAGTAGCGTTGCCTATTGGGTGTATGTGCAGAAATACGTGAAACAGAAAACTCTTGACGAAATGCTGCAAGAATTGCCAGGAGCAGGCCAATCATCATTGTTATGAATACCTGGTTCGAAAGACTGATGGCGGATCAATAGAAGTTGTGATAGAATAAAGAAAACGATTTGAAGTGCAAATTGAAAGTTATAAAGGAGAAATAAAATGAGTACAAAAAAAGCAATTAGCACATCATTTGTTGCCATATTTATTTTAATAATTACACAGATTATTGCACAATCCATTGCAAGTATGTTTGTTATAATAAAAATTCCAACTGGCATTTGTAATATTATCGCTGGAATTATATATGCTGGATTGACATATCTTATTCTGAAAATGTTTATTAGCAAAATTATTAAATTGCCGACTTCGGATTTCGGAATGCCTAAATTTGCTATTAAAATAAGATGGATTTTGATAGCTGTATTATTACCATTTGTTATAAAAGGAAGTTATCTTTTAATATTCAACGGTAAGTATGTATCCTCAAATATGAATGGAAATCAGATGTTCAATACTTTAAGTGCAGGGGTTGCATTTACCGGAATAGCGGCTGGATTTGTTGAAGAAATGGTGTTTAGAGGAGTTATACTTAATGCATTAAAGAAGAGATGGAATATTAAGGTGGCTGTAATTGTTCCATCAATGTTATTTGGTATTGTACATGTTCTTGGACAGAATTTTTCAATAGGCAGTTGTTTATTAGTAATTATCGCCGGAACGATGGTAGGCGTTATGTTTTCGATGATTGCAATAGAAAGTGGTTCAGTTTGGAATAGTGGAATAGTTCATGCTATCTGGAACGTTGTGATTATTGGTGGAGGATTAGCCATTGGGGAAAAAATGGATAAATATTCTGTAATGACATATGTACTTAATTCAAAAGATTTCGCCATCACAGGTGGTGAGTTTGGAATTGAATCATCTGTTATTTCATTGTTCGGATACATAATAGTTGCTGGTATAGCATTTTTTATGATTAAATCAAGAAAAAATTGATATAATAGGTTTGAAAATATGAAGCTATAAGGTACTTGTCAAATTCCAGTTTGCAGAGCTGACAATCTATCATTTTGTCAATGTAAGATAATTACAATCAATAACGCCGGTGCGGGATTTTGATATCCAGTACCAGCGTTATTGATTCAACAGAGGCTTGGGGGTGTAGCCACCAAATATATTATTCATTTTCATTTTCAGAAAGTTTGTTAAGGATCCACTCCTGATTGATAACAATATCCTCATCATCGCGGAGATCCTTGAAATCATCGCAGTGTGAAGAAGCAAATTCATACATATTGTCAATGTCAACTGCACCAGTAATCTCACCCTTATTAATGATTACAAGAATATTTGTTCCGTCGTTGTCGACAGCAAAGCACAGTTCATCAAATTCTTTATCAGGATCATTTTTAAGAATAGAATCTGCCGCAAGTAATTTAACAAGTTCCATTATCCTGTCATCCTTACCAGCATCAAAAATCTGTATCTTTTCAACGAGCTGATTTGCAGGCGTTACAATCCGGTTTAAGTACTTTTCGGTACGAAAATCAGCCATAGCATGTTCTCCATAAAACAAATCATATGTTTCGGCCACTTCTGATTCAGAAACCAGATAAATCATGATAAGATCTTCCATCTGGTGATAGAGTGTAGAGTAGTTTAAACGAAAGGTCTCTCCACAGCTTGGACAGGTATAAAGGAAGCATCTCGAATCTGAAGCCGAGGAAAGCATTCTCTCTCAAATGTTTACTGCCCGGAAATGTTGTCGCTGATCTGAATATAAAACTTCTCGTTGCTTCTCTGAGCAACAAAGTCGATTTCCTTTTGATAGAGCTTGCTGACATAAACATTATATGAAAATAGATTATACGCTCTGTTTTTTGCAATATTTTATCTTGCGAATTTATCATTGTAACGAATATGCATATCTTCCCAATCCATGAACAATACATAAAATACTTTCCCGTATTGCGGGCTATCTACAATTCTTCCATGATCAAGAACAGAAAAATAAGTTCCGTCAGCTTTTCGAAGATGAAAGTGAATATAGTCATTTTCATTGCCGTTGTCAATCTGTTCCCAGATACTTGATTCTATCTGTTGCTGTTCATCTTCACGAATCAAGTTGCGAAAACTTTTCTCAGTAAGTCTGAACAGTTCATCTATATCTTTATATCCGGACATATGAAGAAATTCATCATTTGCAAAAAATAGTTCATCATCTTCTTTGTCAGCTCTGTATATGATGAATGCACCTGGAAGATGTTCAGAGATATCCTTGAATGCGAATCCAAGTTGTTTGCGGGCACCTGACCGAAGTCCTTCTCTGTAGACCATACATCCATTTTTTCCATGAAGTTTTATTTCATAAAGAGCGGCATCTGCGCAGCGCATGAGTTGTGAACGATTGGATGCAAATGTTGGATATTCTGCATATCCTAGAGAAATATAAAATGCATGTTCCTTACCATGGTATGAGAATGATTTAGGAAGTTTAGTGAATTTCTGCAGCTGTATAGCTGCTTCTGCAAAGGTACAATTTGGTAAAAGAATGCAGAATTCGTCACCACCATTTCTTCCAAGTAATGCATCGGATGGGAAAAAAGTCTTCATGCTGTCTGCAAGATTCTTTAGTGCCCTGTCTCCGTAATTATGTCCATAGATATCATTAATAAACTTGAAATCATCGATATCAAGGAGCGCAGCCACAAAATGTGTTTTTGGGTTTTTTTGAATCATTTTTTCTGCAAATTCATCAAATCCATAGCGGTTATAAATATTTGTAAGAGAATCTGTGCGCGCCAGTATCTGAAACTTTTTCTTATGTTCTTTTGCTACTAACCATACTCTGGTAAGAACTGACAGGAGAAGGCTTATTGTAAGAAAAATTCCGATGATGATTATCAGTAATGTGGCATTTCTCCATCCACTTTTAGGAGTTACTTCAAATTTCCAGTTTTCGTCTCCTATTGTAAAGGTATAAGAAACAGGACGATTTATTTGCCCATCTGATTGATAAACCACTTTATAAGTATCACTCCATGGAGCGTCTGTTTTTGAAATTTTGTATTCGTATCCAAAATTTGAAAGTGCACTGATTGAATCTGAAAAAATATCCGGAACACGCAGGATAACAATAGTAAATCCCCAGAAATACTCATGTCCGTTTTTATCTTTTAGGTATACGGGATTGCGGACTGCAATTCCATATCCTCCCTGTTTTAATTTGAAGGGGCCCTGCGTAATGATTGTATGGTTGTCTCTTGCGTAACAGGAAATTTTTCCGCGGTCTTTATCATGGATCAAATCAATCTTACCTGCCTCATTTTCATTAGCCGGATAAATATCTGTAACAGCACCATTAGGAGCGAGCTGTACACTTTCAATAGAATCAGACATAAGATTTCCTGCAATTGTTTCAAACTGATGGATTTCGCCATCTTCACTTATTAAGATTTGCTTCAAGGTATCTGTGATCTCAATTCCATTTGTAATTTCATTCTTTATTTGTTCGCCATAGGTGGCTACGTTTAATTGTGCTGTTATGTGTCTCTGCTCTTTTTCGTGGGTGTCTGTTTTGTATACAATCAAACTAATAAGGCATATGCCCAGTAAAAAAGTGATAAGAGGCACAAGTGTTTGTTTTTTCACTTGGTTCACCTCGTTTTGTCCATGGGAATTTTTATAATAAAGCATTATAGCACAGAAGTCGAAAAACAGAATAGGTTTTATGAAAAAAACGAACTGTGCATAATCCATATGAAGTCAAATTTGAGAGAAATTATTCACTATATTGACGAGTCAACACTTGAAAAAGCGAAGAACGAAAAAGTTCAAAAGCAAGAGTCTCCCTCAAAGGTGTCAAAAGACGTAGAGGAGTCTGTTGATAAGATGATCTCCAATCGTATGAGCAAAGCATATTCTGAATGGAAATCAAATCAAGATACACGGCCATATAATGAAAATATAGAGAAGGAATACCAGAAGCTTTTGGAAACACTGTCTCCGGAACAAGAGGAAGTGCTTACGAAGTATTGCGATGAAATATTTGCCAGCGGAGCAGAGACAGAAGAGTTTTTCTATCGCTTGGGTATAAAGGATGGACTGAAATTAAAAAGTACGGTAAAATCTGTATTAGAAATGATGTCGTGAAAACGAAGTATACTTTAGAACTACTAGTTCTGGAAAATCCGTTGGTTGTGCGGATTTATGCACTGCTATTTGACGTAAACTGATAACATCAGAATTAGATAAAGGAGATAAAGGAGAAGAGATATGTGACTGCCGGATTTTTTTTATTCAAAGACTTTTAAAATCATAGCGACAGTAATCATTAGTGTTGAGCTGATAATCATAATTACATTGAAGATAGTGGATCTTTACTGTGATGAACCGGGATGCTGGAACAAAAAAGATTGGGGAACAAACTATTGCATGGAGCATATTAACAGTATTTATGAAGAGGCGATGAAAAGAGAAAGAGCATATGAAAATTCTCAAAGAAAAAACAGTACGAGTAACAGCTATTCCAGTAAATCCCAAAGAAGTTATTCTTCTGGAAAAAAGAGTACTCCATCGCGTTCATACAATACATACAGCAATTCTTATGATGTTTATAATTATGATGATCCGGATGATTTCGCCGATGACTGGGCTGAGGAATTCGGTGGAGGAAATTATGATGGCGGATATGATGATGCGTATGATTACTGGGAGGAGAACTACGGGAAATAATAATACAAGGAAATTGTGGAGGTGAACTTGTGAAGGAAAGTATATATCAAACTCCTTGTGGAACGATTCATTATTGGTTAAGTATTCTGAGTTTGGATACAACGACGCTTGTATTTCTTCCGGGGTTGACTGCTGACCATAGACTGTTTGATAAACAGGTTGAGTATTTCGTGGAAAAATATAATATTATTGTATGGGATGCACCGGCTCATGCCTCTTCCTGGCCGTTTCGGTTTGAATTTGATCTGTTTGATAAGGCAAAATGGCTGAATGGGATTCTTGAAAAAGAAGAAATCATAAAACCAATTATAATCGGTCAATCAATGGGAGGATATGTGGGACAGGCTTATGCACAATTGTATCCTGACCGGCTGGCAGGTTTTATTTCCATTGATTCAGCACCGCTCCAGAGAAACTATGTGACAGCAGTGGAGATCTGGCTTCTGAAAAGAATGGAACCAGTATATGCACATTACCCATGGAAGTTGCTTTTGAAATCCGGAACTGAGGGAGTTGCAGCTTCTAATTATGGCAGAAATCTGATGAAGGAAATGATGCTAGTCTATGATGGTGATCAGCATCGTTATGCCCAAATTGCCGGGCATGGGTTTCGTATTCTGGCAGAGGCAATGGAAAAGGATCTGCCATATGAAATCAAATCTCCTTCCCTGTTGATATGTGGTACAAAGGATCATGCCGGCTCATGCATAAGGTATAACAGAGAATGGCATCGAAAAACGAAAATTCCTTTAAAGTGGATTGAAGGGGCCGGTCATAATTCTAATACAGATAAACCGGAGATGATAAATAGTTTAATAGAAGAATTCCTTTCAAACATATAAAGACTATTGAAAACAATTGGTCAACCGTTATAAAAGGACAATAAACAAATCGGAAGTTGGAGGAAAGATTATGGAAATCAGAAAGTATATGGAAAAAGACATTTCTGCAATGGTTTATATCTGGAATAAAGTTGTAGAAGATGGTGAGGCTTTTCCACAAGAAGATTTTTTGAATGATAAAACGGGTGCTGACTTTTTTGCAGCACAGACATATTGTGGTGTTGCAGATGACAACGGAAAAATCGTGGGGCTCTATATCCTGCATCCAAACAATATCGGTCGCTGCGGGCATATTGCAAATGCGAGTTACGCTGTTGCTACAGATTACCGCGGCGAGCATATCGGTGAAAAATTAGTAACTGATTGTCTTACACAAGCAAAGCAGCATGGCTTTGGAATTTTGCAATTCAATGCTGTAGTGGAAAACAATCTTCATGCGCGTCATTTGTACGAACGACTGGGGTTTGCGAAGATTGGAGTGGTACCGAAAGGTTTTCGTATGAAAGATGGAACCTATCAAAATATCTGTCTGTATTATTATGAACTGTAAAGCAGGCCGATAACTTCAAGTTTGTAGGACTAAATTATAGAAAATTTATTATTGAATTCGTTTTAACTGTTGGCATTTTTTTGTATTTTCAGAAGGGAAAGCAAACATGGAGAATGAATTAATTTTGTTTGAAACTGCCGATAAAGAAATAAAGTTAACTGTGCCTATAAAAAATAATACTGTATGGCTTAATAGAAAACAGTTAGCCGAATTGTTTGGAAGAGATGTAAAGACAATTGGGAAACATATTAATAATGCATTAAAAGAAGAGTTGGATAATTCAGTTGTCGCAAATTTTGCGACAACTGCTTCAGATGGAAAAGTGTATCAAGTTGAACATTATAATTTAGATATGATTATTTCTATAGGCTATAGAGTGAAATCTAATCGAGGAGTAGAATTTAGAAAATGGGTTAATAGTGTTCTAAAACAGTATATCATACAGGGGTATGCAATCAATGAAAAAAGATTAGAAGCTTTACAACGAACAATAAATATCCAAACAAAAATGCTTGCATGCACTTTGGAAGTAGATGAAGCAGAGGTGTTGAAAGCTGTTAGCTTATATACAAATGCTTTGATGTTGTTAGATCAGTATGATCATCAATCACTTAAAAAGCCTACTGGAAGCAAGGCTATCTATAGAATTACATATGAAGATTGCCGAAATATGGTGAATGCAATGGAAGATTCATTTCACTCGGATGTCTTTGGGATTGAGAAAGAAAAGGGAAAAGTTGAAGGTATTCTTGCAGCAGTTTATCAAAATGTTTTTGGAGGAGATGTTTATCCTTCCTTAGAAGAGAAAGCAGCCAATCTTTTGTATTTTATGATAAAAGATCATCCTTATGCTGATGGATGCAAGAGAATTGCTGCATCGTTATTTTTGGAATTTTTGGCTCGAAATAATATACTTTACAAAGCTGATCAAAAAAGGGTAAGTGATGGTGCATTAGTAGCAATAACATTAATGATTGCAGAGTCAGATCCAAAGGAGAAAGATATTATGGTTAATTTGGTGATGAATTTGCTAATAATGTAAATTTGATTTCGAATCGGAATTGACCGAACTCTTTGAGCGAGGGATACTTCTTGTCCGAAGGGCAAGAAGGTGGAGTTGAAAAAGATTATAACAATCGAGATTTGGAGGGATAATGAGATGAATATAAAAGATTTTAAGTGGACGAGAGAACCTGATGATTACACGCTGACAGATGACAAAATTGAGATTATTACACAGCCTGGAACTGATTTGTGGCAAAGAACTTACTATCATTTCCGCAATGATAATGCTCCGGTTCTGCAGATAGAAACAGAGGAAAAGTTTTTTTCATTTATAGTGAAAACTGATTTTAAGGAAAGCCATCATCGCTTTGATCAGTGCGGTGTGGTTATGTATCTTGACAGTGAGAATTGGTTGAAAGGTTCTATAGAATATGAGAATGACTATTTTCAGCACCTGGGAAGTGTTGTGACAAACAATGGATATTCAGATTGGGCAACTACGGAAATTGATGCAGAGATTAAATCTATGTGGTATCGTCTCAGTAGACGTGAAGATGATTATTGCATTGAATGTTCTGAGGATGGAATACGGTTTAAGCAAATGAGGATTTGTCATATGTGGGCTGGTGCAGGAAAAATCAAATTTGGAATTTATGCATGCAGTCCGGAAGATTCATCGTTTAAAGCGGTATTTACAAATATGAAATTGACGGAGTGTCAATGGAAAGCCCACGATGGTCAAAAGCCGGATGAGATGTAGCGGACTGTATTTGATATAAAAAACCAATATGAAAATAGGAAAGTACATATCAAACTCCTTGCGGAACAATTCACTATTGGTCAAATAATCTGAGTTTGGATACAACGACGCTTGTATTTTTACCAGGTCTATGCACATTATCCATGGAAGTGGCTTTTGAAATCCGGAACTGAGGGAGTTGCAACTTCTAATTATGGCAGAAACCTGATGAAGGAAATGATGCTGGTCTATGATGGTAATCAGCATCGTTATGCTCAAATTGCCGGGCATGGATTTCGTATTCTGGCAGAGGCAATGGAAAAGGATCTGCCATATGAAATCAGATGTCCTTCCCTGTTGATATGTGGTACAAAGGATCATGCCGGTTCATGCATGAGGTATAACAGAGAATGGCAGCGAAAAACGGAAATTCCTTTAAAGTGGATTGAAGGGGCCGGTCATAATTCTAATACAGATAAACTGGAGATGATCAATAGTTTACTAGAAGAGTTTTTTTCGAATATTTTATGAGAGGCAACCTAAAGTTATTTGAATTGAAAAGTGGGAGAGGAGAAAAACTAATGAAAAATATACTGATTATTTCAAGCTCACCAAGAAAAAAAGGAAATTCACAAATCTTATGTGAGCAGTTTAAAAAAGGTGCAGAAGCAAAAGGGCATCAGGTAAAAATAGTGCGTATCATGGAGCAGAATATAGGTTTTTGCAGGGCCTGTGACGGTTGTATGAGAAATGGCGGTACCTGTGTATTAAAAGATGATATGGCTGAGATACTTAAAATGTTTCAAAAAGCAGATGTACTTGTACTGGCTACTCCGGTTTATTTTTATGGAATCAGTGCCCAGATGAAGACTTTTATTGACCGTACTTATCCAATCTGGCAGCATCTTGGTAAAAAAGAAGTTTACTATATTATATCAGCTGGTCTGGGTGAGGACATTATTGAAAGATCGCTTGGTGATCTGAATGGTTTTGTAGAGCATCTGGAAGAATACAAGATTGCAGGAAAGATATATGCAACAAACGTGATGGATGCTGGATTGGTCAAGAATCAAAGTGTTTTCCAAAAAGCCTACGATATGGGATATGCCATTTAAGCTGTTGAACAATCGAAATTGACCGAGTTCTTTAAGTGAGGAATGCCATACCTGATTATACGCAATGGGAGGTCGCGCAGGAGAAGAATACGGAGAAATATTGAAAGAAAACAAACTATGAAATGAGGTGACATTTATGATGAAAAACGAAGCGGGAGTAAGAATCGAAGAAATGCTGTGTCAGCTAGCCGATGCGACGCGCATCGACGGAGAGATCTGGCGTGCAGCGTATACTCTGGAAGACAAAATCGCGAAGAACATCCTGCGTGAGTGGATCGAGGATCTGGGGCTTGAATACAGAGAGGACGCGATCGGTAACGTGTATGGACGGCTTCCGGGGACAGAACCTGGAACCATACTGACGGGATCCCACCTGGATACCGTAAAGAACGGTGGAAAATATGATGGCGCACTGGGCGTTGTGACCGGTGTGGCAGCGCTGGGATACCTCAAACAGTCGGGCTTCGTTCCGAAACACAGCCTGGAAGTGGGTGGTCTGATGGAGGAAGAGGGCAGTCGTTTTCCATCCGGCTGTCAGGGGAGCCGCGCAATCTGTGGCACGCTGAAAGAAGAGGATCTCGAGGAGCTCAGCCGTGATGGCGTCACACTTCGTGAAGCACTGGTATCTGCCGGGTATCAGACGGAAGCACTGAAAAACGTGAAACGTGACGATATTCGAGCAATCGTAGAACTGCATATCGAACAGGGACCGGTGCTTGAAAGCGAGCAGAAGCAGATCGGTATTGTGGACAGTATCGTCGGTATCGTCAACTATGAGCTGACCATTCAGGGAAGCCAGAACCATGCAGGTACCACCTCGATGTCTTTACGGCACGATCCTGTGGTAGCTGCTGCGGAATTTATCACAGAGTCTACCCGTCAGATGATGGCGCAGGCTCCTTCTGCCACCCTTACCTATGGCGCGATACAGGTATTTCCTGGAATGCAGAATGTCATTGCAGATCGAGTGAATCTGCTCATCGATCTGCGCGATGGTAGCAATGAGGAACTGCTTCAAGATGTGGTTCTTCTGAAACGTGTACTGGAATCCATCGAACGCAAGGGCTTTCAGACCCGGCTTCGACAGAATGACTGGCTGGAGTCCGTACGGATGGATCCGAACGTGATTCGGGTGATCGAGCGGCACTGTGAAGAGAGACATCTCGCGTATAAGCATATGAACAGCGGCGCCGGACACGACTCGATGGTATTCGGAAAGCATTTCCCGACCGCGATGATCTTCGTGCCGAGTATCGGAGGTATCAGCCATAATCCGGCAGAAGCCACCGCTGTAGCGGATATACAGACCGGTTTTGAACTGCTTTGTGACGTGTTAAAAGAATTATCAGCTCAACCCTTTTTATCATGGTAAGTTTTATTACATTGCTAATGATAATAAAGCCTTTGTAATTATTGGCTCGTCCAATATAAGTAAAACGGCATATTTAAACAACTATGAATTAGATCGGCTGTTTGAAATAGATTGTAATAACCCCGAAGAACAATATTTTATAACTGGTTCTAAAAATTCAAATCAGAATGTATAAAATTTGAAGAGATAATCTGTATGACTGATGTGAAAATGAAACTCCATTTATGTAAAGAGCCAGACAAATTCAAATTTGCAGGGACGACAAGTGGCTCAGTATGATATAAATTGAATATTGAAATGTAAAGACTATTTACCGTAAAACAGTAAATGGTCTTTTTTGTACCTTTTGGGGAACGAGTAGAGATTTATAGCCGGAAATCTATGTTTTATCATAATCTGTGAAATAAGATAGGTTAATTCTTCAATTTACATATTTTTTAAGGTGTTCCGGCATGGTATTATGATACTTATAAAGAACCAATTATATCTGTTGGAGAGAGCGGTGAAAAGTTATGAAGTTATTGTTTAAACAAAGGCTGTTTTCATGGTTTGACAGCTATGATATCTATGATGAAGCAGGCAACACTGTTTATGTAGTAAAAGGCCAGTTGTCCTGGGGACATAAACTTGTAATTTATGATGCCTATGGAAATGAAGTAGGAATGGTTGTTCAGAAAGTACTTACTTTTCTTCCTAAATTTGAAATTTATAAAAACGGCAGTTATATCGGATGCCTGAGCAAAGAATTCTCATTCCTGACGCCACATTATAATATTGATTACAATGGATGGCATATTGATGGAACCATTATGGAATGGGACTATAGCATTCTTGATCAAAGCGGTTATTCAATTGCACGGGTTAGTAAAGAACTGTTTCATATGACTGATACATATGTTATTGATGTGCAGGATCCAGGAAATGCATTGGATGCGCTGATGTTTGTACTGGCAATCGATGCAGAAAAATGTTCCAGAAATTAAATAGTTGATCTTGTTACTGTAATTATTCGGAGGATGAAGCATGGGATTATTCAAAAAGAAAATCGTGAAAAAAACATATGACCGAGAACATATGAAACCAGTTATTCGTGCAAGCATTTGTACCGGGGAAGAAGTAGCAGGATTCAAAGACATACGGACCGGAAAAATCGAAGAAATCATGCTGATCAGATCGCCGGAGGACCTAGAAAGATTCAAAGAGATATATGAGATAACAGAGGAAATTGCAAAAGAATATTAGACATCTTCTGGGTCGTGGATGAACGCCAGGTATTCGTCTGTAAGCTTATAGGGAAAACGGAGTTATTTTATAAAGGTGATATGATGAAAATTACTTACATTAACCACAGTGGATTTTTAATTGAAACTAAAGATTGCTACTATATTTTTGACTATTATAAGGGTGAATTACCACTTCTTGACAAGAAAAAAGAAGTAATTGTTTTTTGCAGTCATTTTCATAAGGATCATTTTAATCCTGTGATTTTTGAGATCCTTGATGACATGAGCATGACATATCAGGCAATTTTGGCGAAAGATATACGCAAAAGAAAACATTTGTCAGATATGAAGATCACATATGTTTATCATGATCAGACTTATAATCTGGATAATGGCACCCAAGTCGATACATTGCTATCTAACGATAGTGGTGTAGCATTTATTGTCAAAACAAAGGAAGGCACCATTTATCATGCTGGTGACTTAAATGACTGGTATTGGGATGGTGAGCCAAAAGCCGATAACCAGAGACTTACTTCAGCATATCGTGCGGAGATCAAGAAAATCAAGGGTATGCATTTTGATGCTGCATTTGTCCCTTTAGATCCGAGACAGGGAAATCACTATGCCGACGGGATCCTGTATTTCCTTAAAAATGTAGATTGCAATGTCATTTTTCCAATGCATTACTGGAATGATGCCAATGTAATTAAGCGGTTTATTACGGAATATCCGCAATATAAATCACGTATTAAAAACACAGAATGTGCAAAAGGAGAAGAATTATGAAGTTTAGTGCGATCACAGGGCGTATCGTAGCCTCTCCAAACAAGTTTGTCAAGGAGATGTAGGTCAGTTCATCCTTGCTATGGATACCTGGTTTGAAAGATTGATGGTGGAATAATAGAGGCTGTGATAGAATGAAGAAAATGATTTGATACGCTAATCGGAATTAGGAGGCTATCGGAAATGACTGAAAGAGAAAAAATGCTAAGTGGAGAGTTGTACGATCCAACAGATAAAGAATTGGAACAATTACGCGTGAATGCACGTAAATTAGCAAGAAAATACAATTTGACAGATGAAGATGACCAAGAAGAACAAGCACAGATATTGAGGGAATTATTGACAGCAACAGAGGAACTCCCCTATTTACAGGCACCTGTTTATTTTGATTATGGATGTAATACGTTCTTTGGAAAATTCAGTTCTGCAAATTTTAATTTTACATGTTTAGATGTATGTGAAATACATATAGGCGATAATGTGATGATTGGTCCAAATGTTACATTGGCAACTCCTATGCATCCATTATTACCTGAAGAACGCAATATCAGGATGAGAGAAGATGGCAGCTTTTATAATCTTGAATATGCGAAACCAATAACTATAAAAGATAATTGCTGGCTGGCATCCAATGTGGTTGTTTGCGGTGGTGTCACCATAGGAGAAGGGTGTGTAATTGGTGTAGGAAGTGTTGTAACAAAAGATATTCCGCCGTATAGTTTGGCAGTTGGAAATCCATGCCGGGTCATTCGAAAAATAACTGAGAAAGATCATATGCTAGATGGAATTGAAAAGAATTGAAAAATTTGCCGAGATGACGAGAGGTTTATTTTAATAAAGAAAAATAAAACGATCAATTAATAACGCCGATACAGGATTTTTATAATCCTATACCGGCGTTCGTTGGTTACAAGGGAATGTATTTTATGCTTATTTTCCAAATGTATTGCTGGATTTAGCTGCAGCCTTTGCTGTCATGGTGTTGGTGGACTCAAACAAGGAAGTTGTCGGTGCGACCGGACACATCAGTACCCGTCCTGTTCCGCGGTAAACATTTACCAGACCCTCTCCGCTAACTGCAGATCCGACAAGTGTTTTGGTTGATCGTTCTACGGTAAATTCAAGGTTTGATGACCAGCATACGGCAAGGTTTCCATCAATTTTCAGTTCATCATTTTCCAATATAACTTCAATCAATTCATCTTCGGGAACATTAGACTCCAGTGCAGCTACACCATTTCCCTGTAAACTCAGATTAAACAGGCCTTCGCTACCTAATACTGCTGATGAAAGGTTCTTTCTGGCTACAACTTTACTTTTTACATTTGCATCACAAGCCAGGAACATGCCATCTTCAATTGTCATTCCGGCCGATCCCCACTTGCCAACATCTGCAAGAATAATGTATTTATATGTCGGTTCCAGTACCAGACAGCCTTCACCAACATATTCTGGTTTAACTGCGGTTTCTTTTGTAACCGCACCCTTGAGTGCCTTTCCAAGGAAATCTCCGATACCTTTTACACCAGACGTGGCTTGTACATTACCACCCATCCACTGCATGGAACCAGCCTGGATAACAGCTGAATGGTCTTTATCAATATCAATAACAACCTGTCTTCTTCTGACATTCATTTTACTCATGAAATACTCATTCATTGCATTCATAGGTGAAACGCTGGCATCCTGCACATATTCAAGCACATGGAAGTTTCCGATGCTTTTTGCATATTTTCTGTTTTCATTTTGTAAATTTTCAATTCGCATATTACTACTGACTCCTTTACCTTTAATAATAATTCATAGTGTTACTCGGATATGTTTATTATAATAGAAACAACATAGATAGATATATACTTTGTATAGAGAATTATAAAGAGAGAATTCTCAAAATTTGAGAAATATAAAGATGCAATTCCTCATGGTGGATGTGTATTGTGAAAAATAAATTTGTTATAGTGACAATATCAACAAAAAAGCAGAATGTAAATGGGGTGATCAGATGGAAGCAGCACAGAGAATTCGATTAATCCGGATAATAGAAAAGATGGAGAAAAATCCGACGTTCAGTAATAAACTTGGTATAAAGAACACATCTGAATATCTAGCAGAAAAAGAACAGAAAAAATGAAAGACACATGTTAGAAGGAGTAAAAAATGTTATCGTTATTATTTACAATTTGTATAATTTGGTTTGTTGGAAAATTTTTTATATTTGGATTAAAAGCGTCCTGGGGAATTATGAAACTACTTTGTACAGTTATTTTCTTTCCGGTGATATTGATTGGTATGGTTATAGGTGGACTGATGTACATTGCTTTTCCATTATTGATTATTGGTGGCATTATAGCATTGGTGACGTCACATTCATAATGGATCAGGAGGAAGAAAACAGAAAGTATAGTCAATCAATTACAGCGTATGTAAAGGAAAAGGCAATGAGTCAGAAATGGTTCATTGCCTTTTGTTGCGTCATGGATTATTTTAATTTTTCTTTTTCGGCATTTAAGAGATCAAGATTAAGCCCCTGTTCTCCGGCGGTCTTATCTACCCAAAGATTCAAAGAGTCTATGGCTAAAGAAATTTCATCAAGTTTTTTACTGATATAAGCGAAATCTTTCATTTCATCATCGCTGATCTTACCGTCACGGGCAATCTGGATCAGACGACCAGTAAGAGGATTGATTTCATTTAAACTGGCAATTGTCTCCAAAATGATATTTGACAGATCGGTTACTTCTACTTCAGGAACATAACGATAGCCGATTTCGCATTTGTGAGAGCAATAATAATTGCAAAGCTCGGGCCTTTTATAGGCATCTGCCATTTGGAGGATATCATAAGGCGTAGGTTCTTGTGTTTCATATTCAAATTTTTCAATTTTTGAATCAGAGACAGCATCCATTTTTTCACTGGCCTCTGCTCTTGTAAGTCCTGCCGCTTCTCGGCAAAGCTGGTAAATTGTTTTGTTTTCCCTGGTGGATTGTTTACCCATGAGAATTTCCTCCCCGTATATCGCTAAACATGAGGATTATCAATATTTAAGTCCTCATGCAAGACGTGCATTTCTCGTATAGAGTTTATTATACTTGAATTATCAATTAACAACAAGCTCAATAATGAACATGAAGTCAAAAAGAGTGAAAGAGGAAATGATACCCCCAAAAAGCATTTGATAAATGGTATCGAAGTCAGAAACAGTACCGAAATGCCGAGGACCGGGAGAAAGTTCGTGACATTGTAGAAAGCTCCATGGCTATGCCAGAGATGGCCAGGTTATTAGGCGTTCCAAGATCTACCGTATATGGTCTTCTGAATCAGTCAGAGATTCTGAAAACCATTGAGTTTGATGATCGAAGACGAGTGACAAAGAAGAGTTTTTATGAATGGTATGGCAGCTAGGACGATTATCATATCGTATCGGACGAAATACCAGAGACAGTGAAGGGTGAAGATAATCGCAGGATTGAAGCTTATAGAAGAGCGGTTCTGGAACGAGATGGTCATAGCAAAAATATAGGAAATGATGTTTATCTGACAGTAAATGAGGCAGCAGTTCTGGCAGGAGTGAATCCGGCAACTGTGCACAAATGGATTAAAAAAGGAAAAGTAGAAGCAGTACAAAGCAGCAAAACGATTCGCATTCCAAGGCAGGAGTTTGAGGGTTGGCTGCAAGGCAGAGAGAAAGAGTTTGATTGTTATATGTGGTGAAATGGTAGCCAAGTTGGCTACCAATGATGATAAAAAAATCTATTCTACTGGCATCGTCCCCATCATTTAAAAAGAGTTGATAAAACTGGAAATCCACAATACAAAATGATATTCTTTTTTTTCTGGATGTTTCTGTGATATACTTATACGCGGTCGTATCAGACCGGAAAGGAAATATTATGTTACAAAAATTATATGTTTTTTTCAGGAAAGAAACCGTTTTGTCAATTGCAGTGATCCTGGCGCTTCTTTCTATGTTCTGGGTCAGACCGGATAAGGCTTATTTTACTTATATCGATTTCAGGACTCTCGGGCTCCTCTTCTGTTTGATGGCAATTGTAGCTGGTTTGAAGGCTGTTGGTGTTTTTGATATACTCGCCAAAAAATTGCTGATGGGAACATCGGGAACTGTGGGTGTGATCAGGCTGTTGGTACTCTTATGTTTCTTCCTGTCAATGGTGATCACCAATGATGTGGCATTGATTACTTTTGTTCCTCTTGCACTGATCATTGTGCATAAACTGCCAAAGGAACTGGGCAATTACTGGCTTCTTAAAATAGTAGTCATGCAGACAATCGCTGCTAATCTCGGAAGCATGCTCACACCAATCGGAAATCCGCAGAACCTTTATCTATATGCCAGAGCAGGGATGTCCGCGGCAGAATTAATAACCCTGATGCTTCCCTATTCCGCCACAGCACTTATTCTTCTTCTGATATGGATACAGGTAGCCGCTGCCAAAGCACCTCACGTATGCGGTTCCGAAAAAGATAAAACTCTTTTGGGATTCTCTGACAGAAAAGAACTTAACATGGAATACCTGGCCGCTTACCTGATCTTATTTACAATCTGCCTGTTCACTGTTGCACGTATCATTCCATACCAGATTCCTCTTGTATTGGTTCTTATATATATGCTGCTAAGAAACAGGGAAAATATAAGCAGGGTGGATTACTCCCTGCTTGCCACCTTTATCGCATTATTTATTTTTATCGGCAACCTTGGAAGGATTCCGCAATTCAGCAGTTTTCTGGAAAGAATCATGGCAGGAAGGGAAACACTTACTGCTGTTCTTGCCAGTCAGATTATGAGCAATGTTCCCGCTGCGCTTCTTTTATCCGGCTTTACAGATAATTACCGGGCTTTAATTGTCGGAACCAATATTGGAGGTCTCGGCACTCTGATTGCATCCATGGCAAGCCTGATAAGTTTCAAATATATTGCAAAAGAAAACAGGAATCTGAGAGGGAAGTATTTGGGAATATTCACAGCCTCCAATATTATATTCATAATATTCATGTTAATATTGTATTTTTTTCTTAGATAAAGGTTTTCCCGGAATTACAAAAGCTATAGCAATTCTTTCTTCGCAAAAAATTCTCCGCGGCACTTTCCCATCCTGGAAGAAAAGCCGCGGAGAAATAAATATATTTTCGGTGCCAATACAAAGATCATTAATCTTTACACCACTTTACAACTTTTTCATAAAAAAATATCGTACAGGGCTTTCTGATGTATAATGAGTTTGCTCCAAAACATTACAAAAGAAAGTGACCCTGTACGAAAAAGACATTATACAACGAAAAGACTCTGACTGGTAGACTTCACAAATATTTTTTGATTTATTTTGAAACTTTTTCTACTCCAACAGCAGATACTTTGTTTTTACTCGTTTTATCAATACTAACATTGGAATCTGGACATTCCATTCGATTTTTATATCAGCACTTTTTGTCTGGGATTACCACAAAATCCCTCAATACCTTTTACCACGCATGTTCCTATGCAAAAGTTGATTATTCCCACTTTATGAATATCACAGCTAAAGTTGCTTTGAGAATGATACCGGATTCACTGGCAACACAGCCGATATTTCTTTGTGTGGATGATACCATGGTAGCAAAGGCCGGAATTCGGTTTGAGAATGTTTCAAAACTCTTTGACCATGCCGCACATAATGGTTCCAATTATCTGAATGGACACTGCTTTGTAAGTATTATGCTTTGCATACCTGTATGGAAGAATAACAGGATGAAATATATTCCGCTGTTTTTGTACTCGTTCCGGTGGAATATTGAAACAAGCTACTATGAGCAGAAAACCTTCTGGTCACTTTGCAGGTATATGGTACGAAGCTGCAAGGGTATTGAAATGCTGGTAAATCTGATCAATATCTGTTATTGTGCAATGACAAAGGCTTTAAAACAGCTGATTCGTCAGCAAGTCTATTAATTATAAAGTTGTAAACTGGTGTAATAAACAGAATCAAAAAAATTCGTCTAAAGAGAATAAGATATAAAAACAGAATATAAAGCGTAAGAGCATGTAGAATCTATCTATGTGCTCTATTTTTTATGTTTTGTGAATCAACAACTCTATCCTCACACGACTTCAGTCGTGTGAGGA